>JAUWVG010000487.1 GCA_030617525.1 Candidatus Aminicenantota bacterium
GAAAAGGATCGGCAGATAAAACAAAGATCAAGAATAAGCAGAGCAAGATTGGAACAGGTATCATATAAATAAATTTCATCAATTTAATAGATATTATTGTAAAGAATATGGAAAACAAGTCAATGTTTGATTAAATATGCCAAGTGACATTAAAATATATAGAAACATAAAGAAATCTGTGCTTTTAAAACTAATTACATTTTATAATGGAACTTTTTTAGTGAGTTAACCGTCCTTCATAGTGACTGGATATATTGATAAAACAGACGAAGATGGGAGTGCCCTATGATTAAAAACTATCTCAAAACAGCGTTAAGAAATCTTTTTAAAAAAAAGAGTTTTTCCGCGATCAATATCATTGGACTGGCTATTGGAATGTCCGTCAGCATTCTTATGCTGCTCTTTGTGCTGAATGAAGTCACCTATGACCGGTTTAATGACAACAGCCGAAACATCTACCGTATTGCACTAAATCTTGACGCACAGGGCCGCATTTTGAATATCCCTTCGATTCCTCCTCCCATGGGTCCCGCGCTTGTGGCCAATTTTCCCGAGGTTGCCCAAATGGGCCGGCTGCGGACAAGGGGTGATGCCCTCATCTCTTATGAAGAAAAACTGATCGATGAATCTCGTATCGTTTATGCCGATTCGGGAATTTTTGATATTTTTTCTATAGATGTCGTTCGAGGAAATCCGGAAACTTTCTTGGAAGCCCCCTTTAATCTAGTCCTTACCGAAGAGATGGCGGAGAAATACTTCGGCAGTGAAGACCCGATAGGCAAGACACTCAAAATGGATAACGAGGATGTCTTTTCTGTTGTTGGAGTCGTCAAAAAAATGCCGGAGAACTCCCACTTCAAATTCAACATGCTGCTCTCTTTACCCACCCTAAACAGGACAGGAGAAGGCCTGGACAGCTGGATGGGTTTTAATTTCACTACATATTTTGAACTCCAGCAAAATGCTTCAACAGAAGGGCTGAGTGAGAAATTTTACTCCCTTCTTATGGACAATATGCCTGAACAGATCAAACAGCTTGATATTAAGATTGATCTCTATCTGCAGCCGCTGACCAGCATTCACCTTCACTCTCACACCGAAGGGGAGCTTGAACCGGGCGGCAATGTGGCCTACATTTGGATTTTGACCACAATCGCCATCTTTGTTCTTCTTATAGCCTGTATCAATTTTATGAATCTGTCCACAGCTCAATCGGCACACAGGGCCAAAGAAGTGGGGATGCGAAAGGTGCTTGGGGCACAGCGGGGAAAACTGATATCCCAGTTTTTGGGAGAGACCATGCTGCTCAGCTTCATAAGTTTTATTCTTTCGTTGATATTGATCCAGGCCCTGCTTCCTGCCTTTAATCAGCTGTCCAGGAAGGAACTTGTTTTTAATCCCTTTCAAAACTGGGTTGTGACCTTGGGGCTTCTCGGAATCACTGTAGTGGTGGGATTTCTTGCGGGAACATACCCGGCGTTTTTTTTGTCGGCATATTCCCCGCTTGATGTCTTTAGGAGTCAATTTAAAGCAGGGCGGGGGCACCGGTTTTTACGGAACGGATTGGTGACTTTCCAGTTTGTGATTTCTATCGCTCTGATCTGCAGTACGTTTTTAGTTTTTTTCCAGATGCGCTATGTTAAAAAGTTTGATTTGGGATTCGATAGTGAACAGGTCATGGTCATCCATTATCGTGGCCAACTCGGAAATCAGCGGGATGTGTTCAAATCAAAGATTATGGAAGTTCCCGGAGTCATTAAAGCATCCAATTCACAAACTCTTCCAGGGATTGGGAGAAATGAAACATTTTTTTCATTCGAGGGATTCAATCAGGGAAAACCGAAGGTTTATCCCTTTACCGAAGCCGATGAAGATTATTTGGAAACCTTGGGAATGGAACTCTCTGCGGGAAGATTCTTTTCAAAAGAGTTCCCCGGAGATAACAAAACCATGGTTATCAACGAAACCCTTGTCCAGGAAGTGGGATGGGATGAACCTCTCGGAAAAATTGTGAGGATGACAGACGTGATCGAAGAAGAATTTGTGGAGGTCCCCTATACGGTGATTGGAGTGGTCAAGGATTTTCATTACGAGTCTCTCCGTGAAAAAATCCGGGGTTTTGTAATTAAGATGTCCAGTGGCGGAGGCCGCCTGTCGGTGAAAGTTCGTCCGGAGAATATCTCTGGCACCATCCGTTCTGCCGAAAAGATATGGAATGAAATGAGCCCGGTCGATCCGTTTGAGTATTCCTTTCTCGATGATACTTTTGACCGTATCTACAGTGCAGAGCAGCGTATTGGCAAGATATTTTTGGCTTTTACTCTCATCACAATCTTTGTAGCTTGCCTGGGGCTTTTTGGCCTGGCCTCTTTTACTGCAGAGCAGCGCACAAAGGAGATCGGAATCAGAAAAGTGATGGGCGCTTCCGTTTCCAATGTTGTCCTGCTGTTGTCCCGACAGTTTACCAAATGGGTTCTTCTGGCCAATTTGATAGCCTGGCCGCTTGTTTTCTTTACGATGCGCAAGTGGCTTGAAAACTTTGCCTACCGCATCGACATGGGAATTTGGATTTTTGTCCTGTCCGGAGTTATTGCACTGGGAATCGCTCTTTTATCGGTAAGCACCAAGGCCGTTAAAGCGGCCACAGCCAATCCCGTTCAAAGCCTCCGCTACGAATAGGAAAGAAAAGGTCTTT
>JAUWVG010000351.1 GCA_030617525.1 Candidatus Aminicenantota bacterium
GCGCATATCTGATCCTGGATTCCACTCTGCATATGCAGCTTGTCTGTCTCGACCTGATGAGCAAGAGCGGCAATCGCCCCGGCAGAAAGTTTTCCCGGTGAAAGAGCATCAAGAGCTCCCAGAAGTGCCACACACACGGAAGCCGATGTACCAACCGCACTTCCCGCCGGAAGAAAAGAACGGATATTGATGTCCAGTTTTTGTCCTTCAGGAATAGGCCGAGAGTTAACGGCTCCTTGAATGAGAGGGTGAATCGCAAAGTCGGGTTTTTCAGGGTTTATATGGAAAATTTCACCGAAGTTAATCGCATGGACTCTCACACGATTTGGAATTCCTTCCCGATTGTCAAAAACAGAAATATCCACTTCAGCACCTGGGGACACAGCCATATTGAGCACATTCCCCTCTTCAGAAAACCATGTATCTGTCCAGCCTCCGATGTCATTTATTCGCAGGGGAGCTGAAGAATGAATTTGTCTTACTGTTTTTTCCATTTCTTAAGGCCAGATGGAAAAAATCCTGAAAGCCTGAGATCAGGGAGAATCAATAATCCGGACGATTCTGGCTTCGTTTTTATAGTTGAGAATTTTATATTCTTGCAGCCACTCGACCAGAGTTTGATCTAAAGGAAACATGGTGTCCTTCGAATTGGGGGCAGGAAATCCAAAATATTTATCTTCGGCATGTCCGACAACATAATCATTGCTGACTGCGGTGTATTTTTTCCCCGGCAGCAAAATTTTCCCGTCTTTTACGACAACTTCTCCATTCACTTCGATGAAGTCCACTCTCTCTCCGAGCCCTTTTTTTTCATGTGAATAGTACTTGTAAGTTAGTCCAGACACCTGAAGTCTATCTCTGATTCTTTCTACATCGAGTTCGAGGATGTCTTTAAGCTGCTTCCCTGAAATTTCAAAAAGCACAAGCGTATTGTTGAAAGGTGAAACCTCAAATACATCCTGGATACAGATGCTCCCGGCCAGGATATTCGATCTGATGGCACCGCTGTTGTGAAAGCCGATTTGGGCGTTTGTCTTCCAGCGCATGACGTCGGTAATCCAGTTTCCCAGTTCGTTCTCGACATTTAAAGTTTCCTTAGGATAGTCAAGTTTCATATAGTCCGTCTTGGCTACTCCGACCACTTTTTTGCATTCTTCTCCAATTGTTTTTTCAATTTCATCGACCAGAGAGCTGATCTGGGGAGAAGGACTCAATTCAATATCCGCCCAGAGCCAAATCAATTTCTGCTCATAATTGACAATTTTGCCTTCCTCTATATCCAGCTTGAGATATCCCAGTGTCTGCTGATGGCCAACCGTTGACTGGACCAGGACTCCATTTTCTTCCTGAAATCGACGGTCCTCTGAAGCGCACAAAACGACATCAATCCCGGGGACTTCTTGTGCAATCCTCAAGCCATCTTTAAATCCGGAATGAACAATCACAACCACCAAATCTGCGGCTCTTTCCAGATCAGGCATGTAGGAGATAAGAGTAGGGACAATCGGCAGCACATCCAATCCTTCTACCCTATCCTTATGTACTTCAACAAGAAAATTTTCTTCCATGACAGCGATCACACCAACTTTTAGATTATCAATCTCAAAGATATGAAAAGGCTTATTCACAAGCAGTTCATTATCCTTTGTGTTGATGATATTGGCCTGGATTGTGGGAAATTCAGCCAAGGCTGCCAATCCCAGAGCATTCTCTATCCCTTTATCGAATTCATGATTCCCGAAATTCCAAAGATCGTAGTCGAGTCTATTTAAAAATTCCATCATCACGCCGCCAATGACTCCCTCATATGTGATGGTGGTGGCAAAAGTGCCGGTCATGACATCGCCCTTATCGATCACCAGGACATTCTTATCAGATTTTCTGATCTCGTTGAGATAATGGCTGACAGCCTCCATTCCACCGATCAATTTGTCTTTGCCGTCCTGTTTAATAGTATAGGCGAGAAAACGGCCGTGCGTATCATTGGTATGAATAATTGTGATAGTCTCGGACATCAGCGGTAAATTAAAAGAAACCAGGATAACAAGAAAAAGAAAAAATCCTGCAGTTATCTTTGATACTGTTTTTTTCGTTTTAAAACCAGATAATTGATTTTTCATTTGTAGTCGTCTCTAAGTATTCATATCCATTTAGAAGTAGTTTTATTTGATAAAAACTTATAGCACAGGAAAGAATTCAAGTCAAAAGCCTGAATGATGGGGTTTTTATTTTTTTGAGAATATGATACCAATGGGATTATGATTTCACTCCCCCAAAAAAACATTTTCTTTGCACTTTTTAAAGAAATGAAAAATATCAATGCATTATCCCTGGCGACAATTGTGGAGACAAAGGGGTCATCGCCGCAAATTCCGGGCGCCTCAGCTGTATTTTCTTCGTCAGGGCTGGTGATGGGAACACTGGGAGGAGGTATCCTAGAAGGCCATTCTCAGCATAAGGCCATAGAGGCCCTTAAAAACAAATCTTCCCTTATAGCTGAATTCGACCTCACTTCGGATTCTATTTCAGAGGAAGAAGCCATCTGTGGGGGGCAAGTCAAAGTTCTGATTGACGCCATGCCGGAAAAGCATTTTAAAACATTCAGAGATCTTTCAACCTCATATAAAAAAAGAATGCCCGGTGTTCTTGCGACTGTTTTCGGCTTTGATCCCGATAGAAAGGCTCTTATTTCACGGTATTGGATCGACAACGATCAGATAGACGACTTGAATATCAACCTCCCTCTTATTTTCCCCCGAAAGGAACTGCTTGGCGTGCTCTCTCGGAAAAAACCTAAACTCCTGAGAATAAAGGATAACCTCTCTGCTGAGGCCAATCCGGATAACTTTATATTTCTGGAGCCCATCTTCCCCCTCACTCAACTTGTTATTGCAGGCGCCGGGCATATCGGCCAGGCACTGGCTCATTTGGGAACTCTCTTAAATTTTGATGTGACGGTCATCGACGACCGTACCGAATATGTCAACTCGGAAAGATTCCCCGAAACAGATCAGTTAATTGTTGGCGATATCGGTCAATCCGTTAAAGATTTTCCCATTTCTTCAGACACTTTTATCGTCATCGTCACACGAGGGCACAGGTATGATGCCGAGGTCCTGAAGAACTGCATATCCTCCCCAGCAGCCTACGTGGGGATGATCGGAAGCCGCAGGAAAATTGCTCTTTTAAAGGAAAAATCCCTCACAGAAGGCTGGGCATCACAAGAGGAGCTTGACAGAATTCATGCTCCTATCGGATTGGAGATCAACTCGACAACTGTAGAAGAGATCGCGGTCAGTATAGCCGCACAGCTCATCCTCGTGCGGAGTCAAACTCTAGGGGAGGAAAGACAAGCATGATTTGGACAATCGTCCTTGCCGCTGGAGAATCCAGTCGTATGGCCCAACCCAAGCTTCTTCTTCCTTTCGGAGAAAAAACCATAATCGAAACTGTGTTGGACACTGCCGCTTCCTCGAAAGCAAATTATTCACTCCTTGTGACCGGTGGATTCAGGGAAAAAATCAAACAAAAAGCAAAAGGATTCCCTACTATAACCGTTTTTAATCCCGACTATAAACAGGGAATGCTGTCTTCGGTGCAGATGGGATTTCGTTCGCTCCCTGAAGGAGCACAGGCGGCAGTGGTTTTGCTGGCTGATCAACCATCTATATCTTATACAGTTATCGACAAGATCATCGATGCATACATACAAACTTTAAAAGGAATTTTGCTTCCCACATACAAAAAAAAGCGGGGACATCCGGTGCTTTTCGACATGAAATACAAAAGTGAAATTGCTGCACTGAGTCCGGAAGTGGGGCTGAGAGGTATTGTGTACGGCCATCCAAATGATGTTTATGAAGTCCCGGTTAACACATCCAGTATCCTTCGTGATATCGATGACATGAAAGA
>JAUWVG010000394.1 GCA_030617525.1 Candidatus Aminicenantota bacterium
TATTAGGAAGGCAACAATCCCTATGTGAATTCGATACGCAAAATTTTGCAGCCACTTATTCATTGCAAAATAGGCAATAGGCCAGGCAATGAGGTTCGCCAAGAACACCCACCTTATGAATTCTTTGGATAGCAGCAGAAATATTTTTGAATCAGATGCACCCAGCACTTTCCGGATGCCTATCTCCTTAGTCCGCTGTTCTGCAGCGAATACTGTAAGGCCAAAGAGTCCCAGGCACGCGATAAAAATGGCCAGGATTGCAAATGCACCAAAAACTCGTCCCATTCGTTGTTCCGTAAAATAGGCCCGTTCGAACACCTCATCAAAAAAGGAGTAGGAAAAGGGGGTACTCGGCGCAAATTTTTTCATAATCCCCTCCACATGATCGATTGTTGCTGGAATATTGACGGATTTTATTTTTATCGAGATATTGGAAAAGTTACGTGTATTCAGAAAGACATACAGTGGCTCGATCGGACTGTGAAGAGAACGCAAATGAAAATCTTTAATGACTCCAACAATTTCTCCGGTTTCACCACTCCAATGAGTGAATTTCCGTCCGATGGGAGATTCCCATTCAGCAACCTTAACAGCGGTTTCATTTATGAGGAACGCGCCCGTCTCATCAGAAGGAAAATCCCTGGAGAAATTTCTTCCTTGAACGATCTGCATGCCATAGAGATCGATAAAATCATAGTCCGCCGTATTATAATATATGGGGATAGGCTCCTCAAGATTCAGGCCGGTCCAATTTCTCGATGTGAAAGTGTCAATGTTGTTGGGCAGACGGGCTGAAGTTGAAACAGCGGTAATATCTGAATATTGCAGCAATTCTGTCTTTATCGATTGTATGTTTTGGCGTGCAGAGCGTCCTCGAACCGGTAATGTGATAATCTGCTCTTTTGTGTAGCCCATGTCCACAGTTTTAATGAATTTCAGCTGCTCCCGAACCGCAATAGAACAGATGATAAGAAAAATCGTGATAGAGAATTGGACCAGAACAAGAACATTTCGTAGCGATGAACCTTTGGCGCTCCTGGTGAAAGCCCCTCCCAAGACAGAGATCGGTCTGAAACCGGACATCCTCATCGCCGGATAACTCCCAGCAAACAACCCGACAAACAGAGTGACAAAGAAAAGCCCAAGAAATAGCTGGGGATTTTGGATAGGATTTAAACTGAGCTGTCTTTCCACCAGGCTGTTAAACGCCGGCAATGCCACCAGGACAATCATTATCGAAAAAATCGTTGCCAGTACGGCCATTGCCACAGATTCTCCCAAAAATTGCACGATCAATTGTCCCTTCTGAGCGCCTACCACCTTACGCATTCCCACTTCCTTGCCTCGCCTGAGGGATCTGGCGGTTGTCAGATTCATGTAGTTGATACATGCTATAAACAGAATCAGAAAAGCGATCGATGAAAAGAGGATAATGTATTTCATATCGTTATTCACCCCCACCTCCTGCATCAGATGGGAATTAAGGTGGATCTCTGTCACGGATTGAATGGAATAAACTTTGGGGTAAGGTTCCTTAATCCCGGCAGCTTTAAGTAGGGGTATCTCTATGACCGGAGAGATCTTATTTTCCATTACTTCCGGCTCAGCACCCTTTCGCAATAAAAAATAAGTATAAGAAAAATTACTTCTCCAACTAGTGATGTCATTCGTTGTTATTCGAAAGTAAGTTTCATATGGGACAACGGCATCCATGACAAAGTGGGAATTGGACGGCATGTCATTAAAAACACCTGCTACCTTAAACTCATAACGTTCACTCACAGTCAAAACTTTCCCCATCGGATCCGAATTCCCAAAATATTTTTTCGCCGTTCTTTGGGACAATACTATTGCGGAAGGATCGTTCAATGCCGTTTCAGGATCACCGCCAATAAAGGGAATAGAAAAGATATCAAACGTTTCAGGATCCACCCAAAAAAATTCTTCTTCAAGAAAATGTTTTTGTTCGTAAGAAATGAGAGTTTTGTTCCTTCGTAAAATCCTGGCAGCCAACTCGACTTCGGGGATTTTTTCCTTCAATGAGGGACCTAAAGGTGCGGGAGTGAAGGCGCGTTCTTCCCTTACAACCCTGTATATTCGGTCAGCATTTTCATGATACTTGTCAAAACGCAGCTCATATTGGACATACAAGGCTATTAAAATAAAGGCCGTAATACCGACTGCAAGGCCAATGATATTGAGTAATGAATATGTGCTGTTTTTCTTCAAATTTCTCACAGTGACCAAAAGGTAATTATTTAACATGTGAATCCTCCAGTGTGATTCATCGATAAAAAAGTAGGGAAAAGCCTTTACACACTGGCCCCAAAACCAGATCCGTGCCCAAAAAAGGCCTTTATCATCAGCGAGATAACGATAGGTTTCGATCATATCCCCGAGGACGGAACTCCCTCCTCTGTCCGGGAACATCCGCCGGATAAACCACCCTGCAATCCGCGGAGGATGGCGGTGTTTTTTCATTTTGATCCTCATTCCTGCGGTACAGACAGATCCTCGATCCCCGACCAGACAGACTCCTGCGCTTGTCGAACTTCCTTCAGGGCTTTGACACCCTGAGGCGAAAGCTGAAAAATACGCTTGCTTTTTCCCCCACGTTGGGATGAAGGATCAGCAAAATGGGAAAAGAGATAGCCCTTTTTTTCAAGGCGGCGCAACATGACAAAAAGCGCTCCGTAGGCCCATGTTTTTCCTGTCGCTTCTTTGATCTGGTTCCTGATTGTAACGCCGTAGGCATTCTCCTTCAATCGCCAGACAGCCAATAAAAGGAATTCTTCCGATCGTGAAATGAATTTTGTGCTCATCGAATCTCCTATATTATATACAACGTAGTTATTATCGAAAAGGTTCCCTTCAAATCCAAATTCGGATAGAATTAATCCTTTCTTTACCATTACCTGAGGCATATAATTTGAGTTTTGCATCCACACTATCTCATCTCGATATGTGGAAGAGGCATTGAACATTTCATCTAAACTTATGCCGAAAAAAAGCGTATTATTCGAGTAAGCATAAGAAAGAGAGGAATGATGATATTCAGGTTGTCTATCCGATGCATTAAATCCATTGTTGAGCGCGTGTCGTTTATATTTTTTGTTGGAGTCTTATTTTCTTTTTACATAGGAGGCTCGACAGGGGAGTGGCCGCGCTCGACTCCCGAACAGCAAGGTCTAAACTCTGAACGTCTAATCAGATTGATGGAACTCATTCGCGATGGTAAGGAGTTTCCGGATCTGCACTGCCTTCTTATAGTGCGCAATGGAAACCTTGTGGTCGAAGAATACTTTAGAGATTATTCTGCAGACAAACTGCATACACTGCAGTCCGTGAGCAAGAGCTTCACCTCTGCCTTGCTCGGTATCGCCATAGAAAGGGGCGAGATCATGGGAGTTGATGAGAAGGTCCTGGATTTCTTTACCGACATAAGAGTCATAGAAAACATGGATACGAGGAAAACATCCATCAGACTTCAGGATCTTCTCACCATGCGAAGCGGAACGGATTATCATGAGGGATATACAGGATCTCCCCACAGCACATTGAAT
>JAUWVG010000205.1 GCA_030617525.1 Candidatus Aminicenantota bacterium
TCATACAGAGAGCGAGCTACACAGTTTGAAGGCCTGACTTCCAGAAATATTGCTGTGATCTCTTCTTTCATAATCTTATCCAGGACATCACGCAGCACGGCTTCTCCAATACCCATTCTCCTAAAATCAGGATGGAGGGCAAAATTACTGATCTGAACTTCTTCCTGGAGAAACCAGAGAATGATATATCCCACTAAGCGATCATTTGTACGGTGAATAATGACAAAGGGGATGGACATTGGATAATTGCCAAGCTCACCTATAAACGTTGTGAGGCGCCAGGGTTGAGGAAATGAGAGATGTTCAATTTCCAGGACGGAATCCAAGTCATCCTCCACCATCCTTCTCAAATAATAGGCCCCCAAAATAGGTGCGGCTTTATTGATGTTTCTCCTCCGCCTGTGATTTCCGGAAATAAAGAGGCTTCACATCCCCACTTTGAACGCCTCTGTTATCTTTTAAGGCTTTGTTTCCGAGAAGGCCGACTTCCCGTGCAATAAAGAGAGTTCGTGAAGACAATCTCGCTTTATCTTTGAGGGTGCTTACGATTTTTTCACGATAGACACTCACACCATTTCCAATGAATCCGATAATCCGGTTAGAGGGAAGTCTTGATAAAATATCGTCTGGGGAATAGGCACCTTGAGCGATAATTTCCTTGATTTGACCACCCTGAGACTCAAAAAGAGCCGAATAGACCTCCCCTTTCTTTGCATCAAGAAAGGGACAGACAAGACGCTCTCCTCTGTCCATATGAAGCTTCATTGCATAGGCATCAAGAGAAGACACCGGGGCTACAAGTTTTCCTGAGGCTAACGCCAGTGATTTGATCGTGCTCACACCAATTCTGATTCCTGTAAATGAACCCGGACCCACAGCCAGGGCAAAGGCATCAATGTCCCTACTCTCCAATCCTTGAGTCTCAAGAATATAGTGAAGGGCCGGCAGGAGTCTTTCCGAATAGGTTAGGCTTGAATCACAGTTGACTTCGGAAAGCAGGACCGTGTTTCTCAAAAGAGCCACAGAACCGACAGGTGTTGTTGTATCCAAAGACAGTAGAAGCATCGTTTCACTCAGCGGGCAGATTTTTCAATAACCACTCTCAATCCACCTTCGGTCTTCTCTATTCTGTAGCTGGGAAGATCCTCTTCGGCATCAAACACAACTCTGGCAATGTTGTCTTTAAACATCCCCGTACGAATGGAAGTGATGCCAAAATCATTAATGGCAATCGATCGGCCGGCTTTAATCCCAGTGATATTATGGATATCAATAACGATCCTCTTTGGAGGGGTATCAGTTATTTCAAAAACCTGATGTTGTGTGTATGGAAAAAACAATATTCCGATATCGATTGAGTTTGTCCCTTTTTGAATCCGAATTTCCGACAGAATCTGTTCCTGAACAGGTCCCTCAATAATAAACAGCTCTTCCAGTTCTTCGATTTGAGTATCTTTTTCCTGGATTTTCTCTGAAAGTTTTTCTGCCGCTTCCTTTTTAACTGGAACTTCAGATTTTTCTTTTAGCTGTTCTGACTGCTGCTTTTTCCTCTGTTCGACCAACTGGGCAATCCTTTCATCGACTGATAGTGGCATTACTTTTTTCTCTTGTTCTTTTTTATCTTGTTCCTTCTTTTCCTGTTCTATCTTTTCCTGTTCTTTCTTTGCTTGTTCTATCTTTTCTTGCTCTATCTTTGCTTGCTCTATCTTTGCTTGCTCTATCTTATCCTGTTCTATTTTTTCCTGTTCTTTCTTTGCTTGTTCTATCTTTTCTTGCTCAATTCTTTCTTGTTCCTTCTTTTCCTGTTCTATCTTCTCTGGAATTGGAGGTGCTTTTTCTTCTAGATTCACTTTTTGCGGTTCTTCAAGAGAAGGGGGATCCTCCTCTATTACAGGAAGCTCTGTCGCATCACTAAAAACATCAAAATCCTGGATCAAACTTTCCAGCACTTCACTGTCAGAATCGTCAATATTCAGCTCTATTGCCCTCAGCTCCTGTTCGTTCACAAAGCTGGCTGCTTCCTTGAGGAATCCTCCAGTATTGTCGCGATCTTCGAGGTGATAATAGCTCAAGCTTATCAGGATGTAAGCTTTTGCGGCCAAAAATTTTCTGTGAAACAACCCAAAAGCAGCAATTTCAAGCTCTTTTATCGCTTTTTTGTATTCACCTGAAAAAAAAGCCTCTTCACCACTAAGTAACCTGGTTTCGTAAAAGGAGACGGGGGACTGTTCTTCCTGGCGAGAATCATTCAGCCCGAATCCGGCCATAATAAAACAACTCGTCAGAACGATAATGATTTTTCCCCAGACCTTTTTGCCTGCCATTTTCCTTTAGAATAACTGTTTACAGGTTAAAGGGTCAAGTTTTTCGTTAAAGCGAAAAGTGCTATTCAAGCCATATTTTAATAACTATTCCCTCTTCATCATCCCTGATCTCAAAAACTTTCCCCTTGAGTTTCGTTAAATCTGCGACGATCCGATCGATGTCAACGCCCTGTTTTTTCATAGAATTCCTACTCTGTTCGGGAATAATCGAAAAAATCAAATCCGCCAGAGACCATGGGATACTGATGAAAAATTCCGGCTCTTTTTTCCCGATTTTATGGACACTGAATTTGAGAACCCGCACATTAAATTCGCGTGGCTCCTCTTGTTCTAAATCTTTGACAATCTCCGGATCGATTCTGAGCAGGGCAATTTTGGCCCGGTCTCTCAGCCTTTCATCCTTCTCTTCCTGGAGTACGCGCTGCAGGATGGGAACCGCTCTGACCGCAATGTCTTTGTTTTCGATATAGCTCATCTCAAACGCGGCATAATACCTGATAACGTTGATTTCAGAAAGGAGCCGGTCTTCGACCTCCCGCAAATAAAAGGCTCTCCCTTTTTCAAAGAGCAGAAGGGCCAAATCAATGATGGATGTTTCGGCCTCTTCCGTAAGGCTACTGTTTTGCCCGTTAATCCGGAGATACTCTTTATAGGTCTGTAAGGACTCGACCTCATTGCCCCCAAGTTCTTTCAAACATGTGGCTTTATAGAAAAGCGACTTGGCAAAAAGTGAACTGTCCGGATAGTCTTCCAGAAGCTCTTCAAGTTTCTCCAGGGCTTCCTCCCATGCCTCATCAAAAATGAGAATTTTTGCCTCACGAAAAAGCCTTTCATCCTTCTGTGTCCACGGAGAAGCTTGCAGCAGAACGGCACACAAAAAAACAAAAACTACACCAATTGTTATTTTTTTCACTTTAAACCTCGCTGTTCTTTAATTCTTTCTTCACAAGTTTGATCTTAAGCATCAGCTGTCGTTCTTGAATAAGAGCCTGCATTCTCTCAAGGTCTTCCGGCTGAAGATTTTCGCTGATTTGAGTGAGTTCATAGAAAAGATATTCTATCTGATCACATATTTTTTTCGCCTTAACCATTTGGAATTTATCCAGTTGGGGATCGATGAATTTCTTCTTGGACAGCAGTTCTCGCGCTTTTTGAATGGCAACTTCGTCTTTCCACATCTCTGCAAACTCCCCAGATGAAGACTGAACAAAATCAAGCAGGAGATACTGACTTTTTTCAAGATATTCCAAAGTATCTCTACGGGCCACTTCCAGTTCCGCTTTCTCCAAAATATCACTGGTAAAAATAAGATCCGGGGCTCGAGCAACCTGCAGGTTAGGTGAACGGAGGACTAGATATGTAGCCAAAGATCCAATTATAATCCCAGATAAAAGCCCGGCATAGACAGGCCTCCATTTTGGCTGGAAGTAGGAAAACCTTGCTTTTTTCAGCCGTGACGAATCTGGAGCCGAATCCTGCCTTAAAACTTCGTCCGCTATTTTTCCAGGAAGTGTTTCCCAGTCCACAGATGACATCGCATCAGAAAGTTCTGGAATAAGAGACTCCGATTCCTTTTGGACAAATCCCAATTCTCTGGCTTCATCTCGACATAATGAGCAAACATCCAGGTGAGCTTTGATACGCACCTGATCATCCTGATCAAGCTCTCCATAAAGGAAAGCCACTAAATCCTTCCTGATTTTTTGACAATCTTTCATAATTGACTCCCTAAATATGGGCTCACGAGTGTACGCAAATTTTGTGCAGCCTTAAAATGAAGAGACTTCACTGTCCCGGTTGCGACATTGAGAATCTGGGCAATTTCACTGTACTCGAGTTGATTATACTGCTTCAGCACAAAGACCATTCTCTGCTTTTCAGAAAGCCGTTTTATGCAAATGGACAGAATGCTGTTGATATCAGAAGCTTTATGAGTTTCTGATGCTTGGGGATCGCTGACATCCAATTCACTAATATCCATTCCTTCATTCAAATGGTGTTCCTTGCTCTTTCGTTTACGATAACAATCAATACAGAGGTTTTTTGTGATTTGAAGAAGCCAATTCTGAAAATTTCTTCCTTTTTTAAACATGTCAATTTTTTGGTAGACACGCAAAAAGGTTTCCTGGACGATATCTAAGGCATCTTCTTTGTTCCGGAAAAATGTATACGCGAGGGCAAAGACTTTTCTTTGGTAGAGACGAGTGATCGTGACAAATGCTTCTCTATCCCCACTTTTTATCTTTTCCAGAAGAAGATAGACGTCTCCATCATTGTCCCGTTGCTTAGTCTCCATACCCAAGCTGATTCTCGTCGCTTTATCTAAAATTGTGTCAACCCCTTCTATTTTAGCCAGATGAGAACTTTACTGTCCTTATCCTTGAATTCGGCAAGATATCCGGGGCTCTTGCGCTGCAAGTTTCTGAACTTTTTCCTGTTTAATTTATACCTTTTCAAATCATACCTTTTTTCAAAGCCAAATTCATCACATTCTTCTTCAATCCAATGTTCCAAGTCAGAACAGGAATCTACAAGACCTACAGGAAGAATGACTTTTACAATTTTTCTTTCCGATCGCTCATAGACTAAAACATGTAGCTGTTCAGGCCGGGTATTTCTGTGAAAACGGTAGCGGGGGATTCGGGCAATATCTCGGTAAGCCTCTCGAAAATATCGCTCCGGATTTTTGACATTCTCGATGACATCCACATAAAGACACCCGCTTAAATACAACACGATTAAGATGAGTGCTCCCAATTTCCAGAATGTTTTAATTGTGTTCATTTTTTACCTCTTTATCTCAAATCAACCCTTCCTACGGAAACAATCTCTAAAAAGTTCACGACTGCAGCCAGCATTCCCATTTCCGTGATTTTAAAGACGAGTTCTGTAAAGTGACAAGAAATCACGCGTAGTTTTCCCCAGCGAGGAAAACTCGCTCGATTCCGTTCCTCGCTCTCATCTTCTTTCTGAAGATGAACCATGCCCGCTCGTCCTCCATACGAATTTCTCTATCATCTTCCCAGAACTCT
>JAUWVG010000236.1 GCA_030617525.1 Candidatus Aminicenantota bacterium
AAAAAACACTCTTTTGATGCTTTGGGCCTGTGCACCCATGGCTTTTAGGACTCCGATATCCCTTGTTTTTTCCATCACCATAAGGATAAGAGTGGCAATGATGTTGAGTGCGGCTACGATAACAATCAGAGTGATAGTCAGGAACATCAATTTTTTTTCAAGCTTCAGCGCCGAAAACAACGATTCATTAAGCTCCATCCAGGTGGTCCCATAGACTTCGCCTGGACGGATGTTTTCCATTTCTTCCTTCATTGCCGGAGCTTTAAAAATTTCGGATATTCTGACCTGGATCATATTGACCTTGTTGTCTAAGGCAAATATTTTTTGTGCAGTTTTGAGGTTGATCAACGCACTCCTGGAATCAAACTCATAGAGTCCGGTGTGGAAGATTCCCGTTACTTTGAATTCCCTCATCTTGGGAATCGGACCCATGGGAGACAACCGGGTGGCAGTTGTAGTAATCCTGACAGTATCTCCAACGCCTGCTCCGATGCTGTAAGCCAGTTCACGCCCCATAATTATTCCCGGGATAAGGACATCATTGCCAGGAATCCGGCCTTGTTCCATCTCTTCCAGCCATTTAGAAGACTGCTTTTCTATATCAAAATCAATACCTCGCAAAGCAACGCCATCTCCTTTGTAGGGGCCTTCAATCAGTACCATATCCCAGACAACCGGAGACGCCACAACGACACCCTGAATGGCTTCAATCTCTGTGATCAGATCCAAATAATTCTCTATCCCCTCCCCGGTCAGATCCGACACCATCAAATGCGCGGTCGAGCCAAGAATCTTGTCCTGCACATCGTTATGAAAACCGGTGATAAGGGCAATCGCGATGATCAAGGCCATCACACCTATCGATATTCCCAGAACAGAAATAAATGTAATGACAGAGATAAAGGCCTGTTTTCTCTTCGCTGTCAAATAACGTTTGGCAATGAAAAATTCATACTTCATAGGAATCCGTTTCGCATCTGTGGCCTCGTGAATAATTCAGGTTAACTAACAATTATACCTCATTCTCTCTCCCGTGCTTATTTTTTAGGACGAAGCAGGGGGAAAAGTATGACCTCCCGGATTGATTTTTTGTCCGTGAACAGCATGACCAGCCGGTCGATTCCGATGCCTTCTCCTCCCGCAGGAGGAAGGCCGTACTCGAGAGCCTGGATATAGTCAATATCGATCCTGTGAGACTCGTCATCCCCTTTTTTTCGTTCTTCTGCCTGCTGCTCAAATCTTTTCCTCTGTTCTTCCGGATCTGACAGCTCACTGAAAGCATTGGCCAATTCCATGCCTGCAATAACAAGTTCAAATCTTTCGGCTTCATCAGGATTTTCTTTCGATGCTTTAGCCAGGGGAGAAATTTCCTTTGGAGGATTGGTGATAAACGTCGGCTGGATTAGGTTTTGTTTGACGAATTTATCGAAAATCACGTCGAGGGCTTTCCCGTAGGTTAAAGATGTCCCTTCAGAGACAAAGTCGGATGCAAACTCGACAATCCCCTCTTTATTTTCAAATCTGCTTGGAGCGAGTCCGCTGTAATAGGACAACGCCTCCATAAATTTCATCCTTTTCCATGGTCTTTTAAATGATATTGTGTGCTCTCCATAGGGAATCTCTTCCGTCCCTTTCAGGGCTAAACTCAATCTGTTGATGAGCTCTTCAGTCATATTCATCATATCGTTATAATCCGTGTAGGCTTCATAAAACTCCAACATGGTAAATTCCGGATTATGCTCGGAAGAAATACCTTCATTTCGAAAACTCCGGTTAATCTCGTAAACTTTATTCATTCCCCCGACAGTCAACCTCTTGAGGTAGAGCTCGGGAGCAATCCTCAGATAGAGATCGATACCAAGGGCATTGTGAAATGTCTTGAAGGGTCTGGCTAGAGCGCCCCCCGGAACAGCTTGCATCATCGGTGTCTCAACCTCGATGTATCCCCTCTCATCAAAATATTTGCGGATATCTGAAATGAGGGTACTGCGCAGCCTGAAAATATCTCCAATTTCAGGATTCATGATCAAATCGAGATACCTCTTTCTGTAACGCAGTTCAACATCCTGCAGTCCATGGAATTTTTCCGGAAGCGGATGACGGCATTTCGCCAAGAAAACAAAGGATTCAGCAAGGACAGTTAGTTCTTCGGTCCTTGTTTTGAAAAGCACACCCTTAATGGCAATGATATCTCCGATATCAAATAGAGAAAAACGTTCATAGGATTCCTGGCCGACTTTATCTCCACGCAAATACACCTGTAGCTTATTACGGCCGTCGCTGACGTGGAAAAACGTCGCACGGCCCATTCTCCGGATGGATAAAATCCTTCCGGGGACAAAAACTTCTGTTTGTTGTTTCTCGAGGTCTTCTTTCTTTATCGAAGTATATTGTGAAACGATCTCTGTCACAGAATGAGTGACATCCACTTTGTGAGGATGAATATCAATTCCTTCCTGGACCAATTTTTCTAATTTGACATCTCTGGCCAGTTCCTGTTCGCTTCGTTCGGACTGGGTGTGGGCTTCACGGAGATCTATCTTTTCTTCTTTTTGATCAGTCATTTTTTTTTCCTTTTGGCAAGCTTTTCTCTTTCTCAGTGTTTTTTTTTATGGCATCGAGGATTCCGTTAATAAAATTTGCCGCTTTTGTACCGCTGTATTTTTTTGCAATTTCAATGGCCTCGTTGATGACGATGGCTGGTGCGAGATCCTCGTCAAAGACAAGCTCACACACCGCCATACGCAGAATACAGAGGTCAATTACAGCCATACGCGATACACGCCAATTTTCAGAGACAGATTGGATAGACAGATCAATCTTTTCTTTATGTGCCAAGACATTTTCAACGAGAGTGCGGCTGAATTCCCTAGTTTCTTTATCCGCTTTTTTGTTTTTCCAGAATTGTCTCAGGATATCTTTAAGTGAATTGTCATTGAATTCGGTTTGGAATAGAATCTGAAGTGCCGCTTCTCGGGCTTTTCTTCTTTTGCCCATCTGATGATAAGCTAGTCGAGCCCGGATTCTCTGAGCAAATTGAGGGTTTCTATGAGCGCAAAAGCAGAATCAGTCCCTTTGTTTCCCGATTTAGAGCCGGCACGCTCAATCCCTTGTTCGATTGTATCGACGGTCAGAACACCATAGGATATCGGAACTCCATCTTCCATGGAAATCTGAGCTAATCCCTTCGTAACTTCGGCACCTAAAAAATCGAAATGCGGTGTATCTCCCCTAATTAAAGTTCCTAGAGCAATGATTCCATCGACTTTTTTAGCTAAAGCTATCTTTTTTGCCACCAAAGGAATCTCAAACGATCCCGGAACTTTAAAGATTGAGATATCATCTTTTTTGGCTCCCAGTCTATATAATGCATCAAGAGCGCCTTCGAGTAGTCTTTCTGAAATAAATTGATTAAACCGGCTTAAAACAATCCCTATTTTAAAGCCTTCTGCCTGTAATGTTCCTTGATAGGTATCCATGGTCTTCTCCCTCTTTTAATGTCCTTTAAAATCCGCCTTGCGCTTTTCCAAAAAAGCCAACGTTCCTTCCTTGCTGTCCTTGGTCAAGCAGGCTTTTCCAAACAAATCGGCCTCTACGAGAAGCCCTTCATCAAGAGTTTTGTCTAATCCCCGATTGATAGCCTGAATAGCATACTCGAGAGCAAGCGGGCCATTGACAATCATCTCATTGGCCAAATTTTGACAGGTCAAAAGGAGGTCGCCCTGTGCCACGACCTGATTGACCAACCCAATCTCAAGCGCGTGTTGAGCCGAAATCATTTTCCCTGTCAATATCAATTCCATCGCTTGCCCTTTTCCAACAAGCCTTGCCAATCTTTGTGTCCCTCCAAATCCCGGGATGAGTCCGAGTTTGACCTCGGGTTGTCCCATTTTGGCATTATTCGACGCAATTCGAACATGACAGGCAAGAGCAACTTCTGTTCCTCCCCCCAACGCAAAACCGTTAACAGCCGCAATAACAGGTTTAGGATAATTCTCGATTTGCTTGGTCATCTCCTGGCCATTGAGGCCATAAATTCTGCCAGATTCGCTGTCAAGTTTTGCGAGTTCTCCGATATCCGCACCGGCGATAAACGCCTTATCACCAGAGCCGGTCAGAATAACGGCCTTCACATCAGGATTCGCACGGAAGTCCAAAAAAGCACTGTGCAATTCCTTAACGGTTTGATTATTGAGAGCATTCAGCTTTTCAGGACGATTAACAGTAATGGTGCCAAGTCCTTGATCTTCGTTCGTAATAATGTTCTCGTAACCCACTCTTCCTCCAGTTAAAAGGGCTAATATTTTCCTTATTCTACCAGATATTGGAGTATTGTGAAAGGGTCATAAGCATCCCTATTTCCGTGATTTTTTTTAGAGTTCTGGGAAGATGATGGAGAAATCCGTATCGGAGGCCTTGGAGCAAAAGGGGTGGATGGCGTGGATGTATCTTATCCCGGAGCGCATGGTGGTTTCTTATCACTTTACAGAACTCGTTCTTGAAATCACGGAAATATGGATGCTTGTGAAAGGATCAGGCCAGTTGAATTCATCCATATTTTGTGCTACAAAAAGACTGCCGTTAAACGATCTCTAACAATGTACTAGGAGAATATTTATGAAAAAAGCAGCGTCTTTTAAAGAATTGCCCCCAAAAAAACTCCGATGGAAGATAGAACCAAAAGATATCCCATTCAAGACATCTGAAGATTGTGTTGCCTGCGATGAAATCATTGGCCAGGGAAGAGCTCTCAAAGCCATCCAAACCGGACTGGACATCAAGAATATGGGCTACAATATCTTCATAACAGGGATCGTGGGAACAGGGCGAACCACAACCGTAAAAAAACTCCTTGAAAGACTCGAAAAAGATGAAAAAACCCC
>JAUWVG010000424.1 GCA_030617525.1 Candidatus Aminicenantota bacterium
ATATCCCCCACCTTCCCATAGGCCGTTCCCAGGCCGTTGTAGGCCGAGGCATAATCCGGATCGAACTCGATGGCTTTTTTAAAATTGTGAATAGCCATCTGGAGATCGCTCACCTGTTTAGACTTGAGTGCCTGAGAAAGATAGAGTGAGCCGAGATTATTAAAAATCACAGGATAATTATCATCAAGCAACAGAGCCTGCTGGTAAGCTTTAACCGCGTTCTGAAAATCTTTCTTGTTCCAGTAGGCCACTCCCATGTAATTCCATAAATCAGGATCATAATCGATGAGTGCCAATCCTCGCTTGAAGATTTCAATCGCAGCGTCATACTGCCCGACTTCGATAAGAAGAATGCCGTATGTGCTGATAATCTTATAGTTAGAAGGATTATACTCGAGCCCTTTTTTAAGGGTATCCACGGCTTCCATCAGTTTCCCCTGCTCTTTGTACAGCGTCGCAAGATGGGAATATGCCTGATCAAAGTCCTTTCTCTCCGCAATGATGTTTTTCAACAAGCTTATACTTTCCATGATTCGACCTCCGTTATACGCTTTGATGGAACTCTGGAGCTTGACCTGATAAGGAAGCAGTGTTTTTAAATCGTCTTCGACCGTAAAGGTTTTTTTCATAAAGTCTTGAATGTTGGATAAATACCCGAGGCTTTCCAGCTTTTTAAGGGCTTCTCTATCTACCGAAAATCGGCCGGATCCTTTTTCTGCAAGAGACAGATCGCTGCAAAGTTTTTCCATATTTTTCTTGTATAAACTCAATTGTTTTGGATTGATTAAGTTTTGAGCTTCATCAAAATCTAAAGATAGATCATATAATTCCGGGATGGGTGAATCGATGAATTTTAAATCTCCTTCTATGTATCCTTTAAGGGGCGCCCAACCTCTATTGAGATTTGCATAAAGGGCTTCAAAATAAATTCGGCGGCGTGGGATTTTTTTTCCCTTTACCGCAGCCAGAAGAGAGACGCCCTGCAGGAAAGATGGTTTTTCCAGGTCCAGAACATCACAGATGGTTGGGAAAATATCGGAATGACAGACATTTTGTTCAATCCTTCCGGATGTCCCGTGGGGAAAGGATATGATTAAAGGAACCCAGAGTGTCGAATTATAGGCAAAATATCCGTGAGTCGGCTCTCCATGTTCGCCCAGAGACTCGCCGTGGTCACCGGTAAAAATAATAAGCGATTTATCGTATATATTTTTTGCTTCCAAATAATCGAATAATTTCCCGAGAGAATAATCAACATAGGCCACTTCCCCATTATAGGATTGGCCTTCATATTGTTCACGGAAAGGCTCTGGCGGTTCATAGCGCTGATGAGGATCAAAGCAGTGAATCCAACAAAACCAGGGATTTTCCTGAGAATCGATCCACTCCTTTGCCTTTTTTACGACAACCTCAGCTCGTCTTTCCACATAAGAAAATTCCTGGAGGCTTTTATAACCGTAGTTGTCATCATAAACGTCAAATCCCTGTTTGAGTCCAAACCGGGAATCAACGGGAAATGCCCCAACAAAAGCTCCCGTGGAATATCCTTCGGCTTTGAGATGTTCGGCCAATGTAAGAAATTCATCATGAATTTTAAAGTGCGAATTATCATGCACCCCGTGATAGAGAGGAGTTGTTCCGAGCAAAATGTTGGCATGAGACGGGAGGGTCATAGGTGTGTGGGCAAAGGCTTTGGTAAAAACAATGCCATTTAAAGCCAGCCGGTCGATATTCGGCGTTTTGAGATGTTTGTCGCTGTAGCTGGAGAGTCTGTCCGGCCGGAGAGTATCGATTGTGATAAGAAGGACATTGGGTCGCTCCTCCCGGGACACTATTTTTGCTAAAGACAATGGGACAAGGACAATTCCCAAAAAGAGAATACCCACAAAAATTTTAACGGTTTTCATCGTCGGATAAGAAAATGCCCCTCCTGCTTCACGAGCGGGAGGGGCACTTAATGTTTGCATCTATCGCAGCTTAGAAGCTGTACCGGATCGAGAACTTGAACACTCTGGGATTGAGGATCAAGAGGTCCTGATTAAAATTGGGCGCGGTGATCTGGGCTTCTTTCTTCAAAGAATGCGCAGCATTGGAAACATTAAAAGCATCAACAGCAAAAACAACCGTAGAGCTGTCGGAAACCTGGAATGATTTTTCCAGCCTCAAATTCAACATATAATAGGCGGGAAGACGTTCATCTCCGTATTTGCCTTTTCCGTCCGGACTGCCGTAAACTTCAGTCTGTCCGATACCGGAAACGTTCACAAGAGTATAAGTTGGTATGACATAACCTTCTCTTGCCATAAAAACAGCGCTGAGGTTGAGCCCGAATGGGAACTGGTAGAGGCCGGAAAATTTCGCCGTCCATCTGGAATTGACATGAAGGTCTTCAATGCCTGAACCTTCACTCTCAGGTGCCACAACGCCACCGTCAAAATATTCCTCATTCGTAAGACCAAAATTTGTCACTCCTGCCAGCATATCATCGATACGGCCGAGGTATTCACCTTTGTAAAATCTTCTCCAGTCAGAATAGCCAAAAGAACTCGTCATCATCCATTTGTTGGACAGTCTTTTTTCAAAGACTATTTGAGCACCCAGGTAGCGGTCGAAGGCCTTGTCATGATTTGTCAAATACTGGTACGGGAAGAATTCTGTGCGTCCATAGTAGTCGTAATCTGTTGTGTCCTCATGTCCTGCCACATAGTAGTTGTCCTCTGTTTCGAGCGTCCCGTCGGCCTTCATCGATCTAAACCAGTTTCTTTTGTGATATTTTTTGTAAAAAAGTTCAATACGGCCGGCAAAATCAGGAATAATCTCTTTCTCGTAGAACAGGCTGACTTCATCCATGAGCGGAGAATTGTAGTTCGGATCAAATTGATTGAGAGGTGTGACCGAGGTAGGATTTTCCAGATTGATGGTTGAGGCATAATCGATCCAATACGTGGGATCATTGGGGTCCTTCAATTCGCCTGTATCCCAGTCATAGCCAAAAAGCTCATTCGGAGTAACCCGGGTATCGCTGTTGAGATCCTGCCAAGCAAGATAGATATATGTCCAGCCAAGTGGATCGATAAAGTAGGCCATGTCGTTCCCGGACTGTGATCCATATCGGGCAACAGAGAACTTGAGGACATCTTTTCCATTTCCAAACATATCCCAGCTCACGCTGAAACGCGGCGAGAAAACCTGCCATTTCGCATCGTGCTTGAATTCATCAATCTGCAGACCTGGCATGTACTGAGGAAGCCACTGAGAA
>JAUWVG010000302.1 GCA_030617525.1 Candidatus Aminicenantota bacterium
CCAGAACAACTGATCGGATATGTATACAACAGCTTCGAGATCTTAAACGCATAAAAGAGTGCAAGAAGCACAACTAATATATCCAGAAGTCTAACCCATTTATTCCCAAATCTATAAAAGACTTTCTCGATCTTTCTCTCAATTTGGATAATTGTCTTATTCTTGCTCAATAAAATGTAAAGGCCAAAAACAAAAAGTAGAATAAAGCTTAAAAGATCATAAAAGGATCTTTCAACCAGCGGCTTTGTCATGTTAAAGCGTGAGAATTCCAATACTTGGATGATCGCGAATATCAGTGTGATCCTTAACATTTTATTGAGTTTGAACCCTCTCTGTTATCGCAGAATCTCATCGAATACTCCCCTGCCTTCAGCTGTCTGGTAAGCTGTATATGCAAAACCTTATTGTATTGCAAATCCAAGTTTTCTATCAAGCCCAGAATGAATTGCCCTGGACTTACAACATGAATTTTTAAGAGATCTTATTTTCCATATATTAATATGAAAGCCAGATTTGTTTTAAGAATAATTTTCTGTATACTAGTCTCAATAGATCTTAAAATTTGTTCAATACTAATAACTTGGCCAATAAGAAATACCGTTAAAATTTATCTGTATTAAAATGGCACTATTACAATGGTGATTATTTCAAGAATTAGAACTGGACTGGGTCATATAAGACAACGCTACGGTCTACATCCATGGATCACACTAACAATTATATTCTCACCTTTTGTAATAGTATATCTTTCTGCTGAAGTCCTGTATAACGCTAGACCTAAAAGTTTAGCAATGAAGTTGATGATGCGTGAAAACCAACCTGTGCAGCTGTTAACCTTTGGGATATTTTTGTTGGGGGGAATCCTGGGATTATTCTTGGCAAAAAAGGCTATAAACAACAACGAGAGATTTTGTGTGTATGGTTTTTATGTCTTGTTTTCTTGTGCACTTCTATTTTGTGCCATGGAAGAAATCTCTTGGGGCCAATTATTTTTCAAATTTCCAACACCAGAAGCTCTAAGGGCCATAAATATACAAAAAGAATTTACATTTCATAATATTCGTGGATTACAAGGTAACGCTGAGATTTTTCGAGGAATATTCGGCTTAGGAGGGATTTTGGGTATAATTCTTTCTTTCCACAGCTCCTTCAAAAAAATATATCCACCGAGAATCCTATTGTTATGGTTCTTGACTATTACAATTTTTGCTGTCTTGGATTTCTACTATGAATTTTATTCCATCAGAAGCAACTCGAGTCGATTAGTTTTTAGGTTGGCAGAGGTTATGGAATTATTAGTTGCGATTTCTTCATGTTTATTTGTATGGCTAAATACAAAAATGCTATCTAATAAATGGAGAAATCTTTAATACACGTTTTAATCCGGGGAATTATAGAGTGCTGAGTAAAAGATTATAGCCGGTCCCGACATCACAACCATTTGGATTTGATGAATACCACAAACAACACACAACTCAAAAAGAATAGATCGAGCCTCTACATATCACTGGCGATCATCCTCATAAGTCTGATCCTCAACCTCACTCTGTACAAAACTTTTATCCTGGATGCGGATGAAAGGCATATGGTGAGAAGAGCAGCTGCGATTCTCTGTGGTGATCTGCCCTGGGTTGATTTTACGCCATTCACCTATGCTCCTGGTATTTACCTTCTGTTGGCATTTGTGTTTTGGATCTTCTCCCCTTCTCTGATCGTCGAAAGATTTTTATGGGTTATATTCCGCTGTTTGATAGCGCTCTTCACTTATCGTGCAGCCCAATGGCTCATGCCCCGCTCATTCGCCCTCTTTCCTGCCATAATGGTCATGCTCCTCCCGGCCGTGTTTTACAAATCATTCTATTCCATGTTCATCCTCATAAATCTTCTTCTGTTATTGTCTTACGTCTCCGGCTTTCAAAAGAAATGGCTGATCCTGTCCGGCTTAGGCGTTGGATTCACCATGTGGTTTAGGGAAGACATAGCAGGCTGTGCAGCCATAACATGTGGATTGTGCATACTCCTGAACAATTTGCCCATACTTAAGTCCAAAGGCTTATCGGCACTGCGCAGAACTCGATTATTCTTCAAAAATTCTTTTAAAACAGCTGGTTTGTATGCCCTGTTAGTCATCGGCGCTTTCTCTCCAATAGTCATTTATTATGCTGTGCGCGGACATGCTTATAAATTACTCTATCAGTTGTCCATCGGCCATGCAAAAAGATATCTCGGCCAGAGGGCAAGAGATAGTTTATCTTTTCCGAGTTTTAAGGAGATCTTTATACCTCACATCAACTGGGATGCTGTGTTTGTCTGGTTTCCGCTACTTTTGTTTGTTTCTCTTTTTATCGTGCTGGCCTATCGATTCTCTAAAAATAGAGCATTTTCCAAACACGATTGGCTTTTATTCGCAACACTTATGTTTTCTTCCCTCGTTTACTATCATACGTTTCTATTTCCCACTTATGAGAGATTGCTTGAAAATGGGGCTCAAATATTCATTCTTTGGGGTTATGTCATTTATCTAATTTTTTCAGCAGCAACCAAAGCTCTCCGATCTCATCATAAAAAAAGCGTTCTCAATCCGTTGATGAAAGGTATCATTGTCGTTGGCTTATTGATATATCCGGGTTGGTTTGCCTATTATGGACTTTCTAAAAAGGCTGTCAGCGACAGGCTGACTTATGCCCGCCATAAAGATGAATTCATCCAATCCGATACGGACATTTGGTTGAGAGAAAAGCAAACGCGCAAAAGGATCAATGAAGTCATCGGTAAAATCAAAGAGAGCACTAAGAAAACAGACACATTCCTCATTATCGACAGCGGATTAATCTACTTCTATGGGGAAAGAAGGAAAATGGCTGTACAAAAGGTCATTCCAAAGCATCTCAGAGAAAAGGACCTAGTGAACGACCTAAAGACAGTCAATCCGAAGTTTGTGGCAATCGATCATTGGGCTTCGTGTTCTCTCGTCCGGTTATCAAAGCCGTTCCAGGTTTGGTTTAGCCGTCAGTACAAAATAGAGACGTCTACGGGCCGCTTCACGATCTACATGCAAAAAAACCGGATAGAAACAGGAAAGAAATAAGTCATGCGCTATAAGGAATTCGGCCAGACAGGGAAAAAAGTCTCGGTCCTGGGTTTTGGGGGGATGCGTTTCGACCCGAAGGATGAGGAGGGAGCCATCCGTACGGTACATCGGGCTGTTGAGCGAGGAATCAATTACTTCGACAGTGCTCCGGGTTACTGTGAAGATAAATCCGAGATGTTCATCGGGAAAGCATTGGATTTACTCCCCAAAGAGAAAAAACAGAACCTTTATGTCTCGACAAAATCTCACTATATGTCAGAATCCACAGCCGATGAAGTGAGAAGGCGGATCGACAGCCAGCTCAAGACACTGCGGTTGGAGACCATCCCCTTTTACAACATGTGGTGCATCATGGACATGAAACAATTCAAGATTATCATGGAACCCGGGGGGCCCTATGAGGGAGCACTTAAGGCCAAAAAAGAAGGGCTTATAGACCACATCTGCGGGACGGCACATGCATCCGGAGAAGATATCGCCGAGATGGTAAAAGCCGATGTTTTTGAAGGATTTACTCTCGGATATAACATCATGAATCACACATTCCGTAAGAAAGGCCTAATGGCTGCGGCTGCGGTGGGATTAGGCGTCGTCACGATGAATCCTTTGGGGGGTGGTATGCTGACCCGAGATGAGCGGATGTTGAGTGTCCTCAAAGACAATGAATCCGATTCTTTTATCGCAGCGGCCCTACGGTTCAATTTTTCCCATCCAGAGATCACGGTCGTTCTTTCGGGTATGGAAAATGAGGCTGAAGTGGAAGCCAATGTAAAAACCGCGGAATCGATCAAGGGACCGAACCCGATAACGATCGATCTTCTTATCCAGAGATTCGAGTCGCTCGGTGAATCCTTCTGCACGACCTGCGGTTACTGCCTGGAACACTGTCCGGAGAAGATCCAGATAAGTGTCTATGCACCGATGTGGGACAGAGTGAGGATGAAGCAACCCGAAGATGTGAGACGGGTCTACAAGATCTATCTTGCGGAGGATGAGCATTGGCTCAAGGGAAAAAGAGCATCGGATTGCACGCAATGCGGTGAGTGTGAGGAACATTGTACGCAAAAACTGTCCATCCGGGAATACATGAAAAATATCGCAGAATTCCTGGG
>JAUWVG010000494.1 GCA_030617525.1 Candidatus Aminicenantota bacterium
TTTCCCATGTCATACAATTCCTGAATCGGGGAGTCCAAATATTTTTCTTGTTTTTGAATATATCCTTTTAAAGGTGCCCACCCCCGGCTGTAATAAGGATAGAGTGATTCAAAATAGATCAGACGCGAGGTCAGCTTTTTCCCATTTATAGCAGGCATCAGGGAAATTCCCTGAAGAAAAGAAGGCTTTTTTATTCCCAGGACATCACAAACTGTTGGGAAGATGTCAGTATGGCACACATACTG
This sequence comes from Candidatus Aminicenantota bacterium, assembly GCA_030617525.1. Taxonomy (GTDB): domain Bacteria; phylum Acidobacteriota; class Aminicenantia; order Aminicenantales; family Aminicenantaceae; genus JAUWVG01. The sequence goes on from JAUWVG010000494.1 coordinate 246, forward strand.
ATCGATTTTTATTGGTTTTATTCCAGGGTAATAGATGATTAATGGGATCCACAGTGTGCTGTTGTATGCAAAATATCCGTGTGTTGTCTCCCCATGTTCTCCCAATGATTCTGCATGATCTCCCGTAAAAATGATGAGTGTGTTTTCGTACAGGTTTTGCTGCTGTAGAAAGTTAAACAATCGGCCCAGCATGGAGTCGACATATGCCACTTCCCCATCATAGGGATGGTCCTTGTATTCTGTTTTAAAGGGTTCGGGAGGATCATAGCGTTGGTGCGGATCAAAGCAGTGGAGCCATAGAAACCAGGGATCCGCCCTGTCTTCGAGCCAAACCTGAGCTTTTTGGACGACAACCTCTGCTTTACGTTCGATGTAGGAAAATTCCTCTGACCGAACTGTACCGTAATCATCATCATAGATGTCAAATCCCTGAGTGAGACCGAATCTGGAATCAAGCGGGAATGCCCCAACAATAGCTCCGGTTGAATATCCATTTTCCTTTAATAACTCGGCCAGAGTTAGAAATTCATCTTGCACCTTAAAATTTTGGTTATCATGGACACCATGATAGAGGGGGGTTGTACCCAGAAGGATATTCGTATGGGATGGAAGTGTGGTAGGAGTGTGGGCAAAGCTCTTTAAAAATAAGCTTCCTTTGGCAGCCAAACTGTCGATATGAGGAGTTTTAAGATAGGTGCTGTCGTAACAGCTTAATCTGTCCGGACGCAATGTATCTATTGTGATCATAAGAACATTCAGGCGGGATAACTTGGCTGCTGTTTTTGCCGAAATGTGTGATGAAAGAAGTCCTAAAGAAAAAAAAAGAAAAAGAATTGCTATCCAAAAATGTTTATTTTTTTTCAATTGTGAGGCCTATCTATTTTTTTAAGAATTCGATAAAACCTTTTACCTGACTTGCCCTTTCCGAATCCGGGTCATAGATCAAATACGTGTTGAATGCATTGATGGATTCTGTTTTGTTGTTTTTGGTCAAATAAACAAGCCCTATCTGGTAAAGAGCGTCCAAGAAATCTTTCTTAAGCTCCACTGCGCGGAGGAAATATTTCAAGGCCTTTTCATGTTCGTTTTGAGTGTAAAATTTTGATCCTAGATTGTACATAACCAAAGGATCATTGATCTTTTCAAACTCAATCTTATTGTACCATTCCATGGCTTTCTTTTCATTTCCACGATTTATGTATGTATTTCCAATCGATAACATGGCATCTATGTTTTCAGGGTCCTTTTCAAGGACTTTTAGATAGTTTTTTTCTGCTTGGTCATACTGTTCCATTAGGAAATAGCAGTTGCCGATGTTTTGATAGAGAATAGCGGCATCCGGGAACTTTTCAATGACAGTTGTGTATGCAGTTATCGCCTGTTCATATTCTCCAGCATCGAAGAATGAGCTGCCGCTCTTCAATTCTCCTCTCAATTCTTCAGTGATGACCAATCCTTCGAATTTTTCCAGTCGAATTTCGTGATCTGGATTTTTATTATACTCATTGATATTTGCGCTGATTTTTTTCGGCATATAGCCTTCTTTTTCAAAATCAATTTTGTACTCACCGCCCTTGATGTAGAATGCTCTCCACTTTCCATTTTCATCCGTTACCCTTTCAAACCCTGACTGGGCTTTAACGGAAAAGAAACTGATCTTAACGCCTTCCAATGGATTTCCTTCCGTATCATAAACAATCCCTTTGATCCTCCCTTTCCCTCGATATCCTTGGGCAAATAAAGAAGAAAATGCGAACAACATAAAAAGAAAGAATACAAGACCATTCCTTTTCATACCATCACCTCATTTTCTATTATATCATTCACAGTTGACGAAAAAAAGCCCCTCCCATCCTGGGATGGAAGGGGCTTTGGGCAGGTCTTGTGTGCAAGAACTAGAAGTCGAATCTGATTCCGAATCTGAATACGCGGGGATTGAGGATCTGGCTGGTTTTACCGAAAGTAGCAGCAGCCATGATTAAGGAGTACTGCTCTAGGGTATGGTGGTTGTTCAATGCGTTAAATGCGTCGACGCCGATGGTGACTTTGGATGTGTCTGAGATCATGAACATTTTTTCCAGCCTGAAGTCGAGTTCATAGAAAGTCGGTCGCCGCTGGTCTCCATAAAGTCCGCCGCTTCCGTCTTCGTTGCCGTAGACCGAGATCCATCCGATTCCAGATGCATATTCATCGACATAGGGACTGAAAACGTAGCCCTCCCGGGCACGGAAGATCCAACTGACATTGATTCCGCCAAAGGGGATCTGATACAAACCGGAGAATTTGAACTGCCACCGTGAATTCATTGAGGAATTGGCACCTCCATCATAGAAGGCGATATTTTGAGGATTAATAGAGTCCCCTTCATAATTGTCTATCCAGCTGGACAGAGTG
>JAUWVG010000173.1 GCA_030617525.1 Candidatus Aminicenantota bacterium
ACTTGGGACTCATGATATTGTCCTGGATTTCTTTCTTGATAATGTCTCGTAACATTCCTCTTCCCCTAATTTTTATTCGAGAACATAGCTCTCTTCTGTGATTTTATTATACATTATTTCGTTCTCTTGTTAAATATACGAGTTTCCATTGAAAGCGTTCGAACAGATCGTAGGAGAATAGAAATTATAAAAGGGGACTGTCACCTTTTTACAGGGGTGGAGCGAAAAGGGGACAGTCCCCAATTTTTGCTTTTATGAGGATAGGTCGTTACTTTTCCAGAATGACGTTGCGTAAAAGGTATGATTCGAGCTTCTTGTGGGTGCCGGCGAATGCGACTTTGGTACCATCGGGTGACCAATCTAAAACTCGAATCCCGTTTTGTGGAAAAGAACTCATATCCACATCATAATCCTTCCTGGAGCCATCTTCAATCGAGAGCACAAATAATTTGTCATGATTCAAAATCATGAGCTTTTTTCCATCCGGTGACCACGTCGGTGGTGCAGGGAATCCGGGATCCTCAAATTCTTGTAGCTTTTCCCCAGATTTTAGATCGATCACAATGAGCTTCCAATCAAATATTTTATAAAAGGCCATCTTTGAAAAATCGCGTGAGCACCGTATGCTTGGGAATCCTGCCCGTTTTTCCGGACGATAGATATAGCGCTCATCACCTGTCTTTAGATCCCGCTCAACAATGCCAGTAGGGAGGGTGTAATTCTTTTTTCCTTGAAGGTAACGCGAATAATAGATTCCTTCCCCATCTCCCCGCCAATCAGTGTGGCTGATATTCACTTCTAAATTAAGATCCCACGAATTCCACTCTCCCGAATCGAGTTTGAGCACATACATCTTAAAATCAACAACGTCATTAGAACCCATTGGAGTTTGGGGATCATTGCCGGAGTAGCTGATCCCGCTCCCATCCGGAAGCCAGCGGAGGTCTGCGACCCGAGGAACAATTCGATCACCTCGGGTACTGGGTGCCTTGAACTTCCGGACCTCTCCCCCTGAAAGAGGATAAATCACCACATAGAGCTCACCCCACTTATCATTCAAATTCGAGAGAAAAGCTAGTTGCTCTCCATCCGGCGACCATACAGGATAGGTGTTTCTTCCTGTCGGCCGGAACTCCAATTGGCGAGGCTTTCCGGTGGGCTCTCCCGTCTGGGGATCGACCGGCATGATAAAAACATCCAAGATATTCATCCAACTCATTAAACAGAGTCCTTTTTGTGTCCAATTTATAAGTCTGTTATATCGTCCCTCCCTCAAGAAAAAGGGTTGCCCATCGGGATTACCATTCTTTTTCATAGGGATTGCCCAAACGGCTGGAGTTCCCGATCGATCGCTCATAAAAGCGATGTGTTTTCCGTCCGGAGACCAGCACGGCTGCATGTTATTGGCAACAGAATCCATTAGAGGTTTTACGGCTTTCCCCGCTAAATCCAGGACATAGATGTTCCCGATCCCCTCTTTGTGCTCATGAAAAACGATATGTTTTCCATCTGGAGAGAGGTCGGCTTTGATAATGTAATCCGCATTTGGATTCAGCTTGGTACCTTTTTGAACTGCAATCTCATGGAGCAAGCTGAATGTCCTTTCTTGAACTGACAAAATCCCCAGCCGGATAAGTTTCTTCTGGATGATATGTATAGCCAAGATTTTCCGGGCTCCAGGAAACCATTCGACGGGATAGATCCTGTCATCTTTAGCTTCACACTGAAAAATGGACTGGGATTTTCCTTTTAGGTCAGAGATCCAGACTTCTTGTAAGGGATCCTTCCATCCATCAAACCTAAAAGCGACCTGCTTGCCATCCGGTGACCAAACAGGATTATAAGTGACGCCATGCCCCTCACCTTCCCAGTCGAAGTATGTTATGTATACGAGCTCTCCTGTGACAAGATCTTTATACGCAACATTCTGTCCCGGGCCCTCCCCTATATTGATTCCTAATAGTTTTGTCCCATCGGGGGATAGAGACTGGTTCTCCAATAAATATCCATCGTCGGCCCTTGAGTAAATTCTCGAGAGGGATTGCTCCTTCTTTTTAGGGACCTTGAGCTCAGCCAATCGTGCACGGGCTGTCGTTATAAGATCTGGTTGGTCAGAATAATTTCTCAAAACCAATTCATAGGCCTCGATGGCCTCTTCCTTGCCCAGTTTTTCATAACACATACCGATCTGAAGCTGGGCCTTACCGGCGATTTTTTTGTCGCCCGGAAATTCCTGGACGATCTTGAGGAGGATCTGGATGGCTCCATTCAAATCGCCCTCGGACTCCTTTTTAAACAAGGCCGCTTCGTAGAGTTCTTCGGCTGACTCTTGGGATAGAGCGTGTTGGAAAGAAACCAGTAAGATAACACCCAAAAATGTCAAAAATACCCAATAAAAAATTCTTCCATGTTTCATGATTTGACCTCCCTACAAAATTTCATTTCATAGGGAATACTAGCAAATTTTTCGAACTCTGTGGTTAAGCTTGTGTTGAGATTCCAATGCGTTTTTGTTTTGAAAATGTCATCCATTAAATTTATATCCCACGCCTCTGATGCTGACAATGAGTTCTGGATTGGCCGGATCATCCTCTAATTTCTGCCTCAAATAAACGATGTGGGGATCGATGGTACGGGGAGAGACGATGGCATCACCCCACGCATTATCCAGGATAGCATCCCTGGTCAGCACTTCTCCCTTGTGTTCGATAAAAAACTTGAGAAGATTAAATTCTAGAGCAGTCAAATGGAGTTTCTTTTCGGCTTTCATCACCTCATGGCTTTTGAAATTGACCAACACATCCCCGAATTCATATGTTTCCTTTGTTTCCTCCCGTTGGTTGACTCTCCGCAGTATTGCTTTCACCCGAGCAACCATCTCCCTCGACCCGATGGGTTTGGTGACATAATCATCAGCTCCCAACTCCAATCCCGTCACTTTGTCCATCTCCTCGGTTTTGGCCGCTGTGAGCATCAAAATTGGCGTGCCGATCCCTGATTCCCTCAGTTTTTTACACACCTCAAAACCATTCAACCCGGGAAGCAGGATATCCAGGATGATCAAATGAAAATTCCCGTCCAAGGCTTTTTTTAAGCCTTCTTTCCCGTCTATGGCTGAAGAGACCTTGAAGCCTTCGAATTCCAGATCGTCCTTCAATCCCATAAGGATGGTCTTGTCATCTTCTATGATCAATATTTTTTCCATTTTTATCCGCCTTTTTAAATTTTCCGATCTATCGGGAGCTGGATAGTGATCTCCGTTCCTTTTCCCCACTCGCTTTCCAAAATCACCTCGCCGCCATGGGCTTTGGCGATATGGGAAACGAGGGTCAATCCGATACCACTCCCTTTTACGGTGCTGTTTTGGATATCCCCCGATCGGTAGAATTTCTCAAAAACCCTGTCTTGGTCATCTTTGCCGATGCCGATTCCTTGATCTTCTACACAAAAGTAAATATTTTCCTGGTCAGACCAGGCTCGAAATTTGATTTTTCGGCTGTCCTCGGAATATTTCACAGAATTGTCCAGCAAATTAAAAAGAGCTCTGGAGAGGGCTTCTCTATCCGCAAAAATTTTGGGCAACTCCTCTGGTATTTCACTTTCTATCGTGAAATCCTGGAGAGCGACCTGTTCCTGGAAACGGGATACGATATCCCTACACATCTCAGCCACATCGGTCTCTTCGAACTCGTATTCCTTCATCCCTGCTTCAATCTTCGAAAAATCGAGGATGTTCTCGATAAGCCAGCTGAGCCGTTCACTTTCATGCGTTATGGATTCGTAATAATGCTGTTTTTTGCTCTCCTCTTTGACCCGTCCTCTCTGGAGGAGCTCTGCCAGGTAACGGATCGATGTCAGGGGTGTACGGAATTCATGGGAGACAGTGGAGACAAACTCGGATTTCAGTTTCGCTAACCTTAACTCTTTGGCTGTGCTCCTGATCGCTAAGATGCCACCGAAAAGGATGGCGACAATAACAACCACAACAGAAAGAACGTAAATATTTCGCCGTAAACTGAACTGCCGTTCGGCTGCGCTGGGCAAAGCCTGATAAATCTTGACTGTCCAGGGGGGAAAATTCTTTTCAAAATTACGTGAATAGCTCAATTGAGGGTTAGCGCTTTTCTGCCGAGGGATTTCTTCTCCAGCCATCACTTTATCCTCCTCATCAGCAATTTGGACAATAAATCCCTCTCTCAATGACAATTTTGCCAAAATGGAAGGGAGGATTTCATTTGTTAGGTATTGGTAATCGATGCTGAATCCAAACATGGACTGGCTATCGGGATACGTATAGGAGATCAAAATAGGTTTGTTGCCTATTTTTTGAGAAAGATGAAAAGAAGTCCCAGATGAGTCCTCAGAATCGGTCTGTTCTGTCACGATAAGGGGAGCTACCCTTTGTGCGATCTTCTCGATGGCGGCCATTCTTTCTAATTTTTCTCTCTCGGTCTGTTCGAGTTCTGTCCATCGATCAGCGCTGTCCTCTCCGATGTTTTCAATGTTCACTCTTTGCCTTAGGGAATCAAGTTCATCTCTGACCTTCTTCAAATAAAAATAAAACTGGGCTCGACTGATCGACCACTGCGTTCCCAAAAGGTTTTTATAGAGTTCGAGGTATGTTTCGATGCCTTCCCAATCTTTGTCCCTATCGGAATACATCGTGCCCATCTGATACAGAGCTATTAACGCAAACGGAATTCCGTCCGAACTCGATTCTTCCTGATAATCACTAACAATCTGTTTATACGTCTGGATGGATCTATCCAGATTCCCTGATAACTTGTAGCAACGAGCGATTCGATTCAGAAGCAGAGCACGGGAGGTCTTATCGGAAGTCGAACGCATCAATTGTCTGTAGTTACTGATAGCAAAGGAATAATTCCGCGTCTTATACTCTGCCGCTTCCGCTGATTTGAAAAGATTATTCTCTTCAATTCTTACAGGACCTTTCTTTGAATATGCGGATTCTCCGTTCAGGTTGTAGAGCGGTTTAAAGGAGGGAAAGGTGACTTGTCCGCTACGGCCGACATAAAAGATCTCGTCGACTAAATCTTCATTTTCTTCAATTCTGCTGGCGACATCTGTTAACTGACTCTCATTTAGCTGACCTTGTGATAAGTTAAGGAGTTTGAAAGACCGTTCTTCAGCTTCTCGAATGGTTCCCATGACCTGATTATTGATCGATGCGGCTATTCTCTCCTGCTCCTGGTTTATCTCTGTTTGCTTAACCAGTTTGTCTCTTTCTGCCTCCCGGATAGCGAAAACCGTCAATATCACGCTGAATATCAACACGATGGCAGCAAATAGGATTATCGCTCTTTTCTGCCAATCCAATTTTAGATTCATCTGTGAATCGCCCCAGATTTTCTGTCTATAATAAAAAACCCTGTGTATTTTTACAAACGGATGATATCAGATACTTTAGTAAGAAACACTGATTTTGAGTTGAGTTATAGTTAAGTTTTGGTTGAGATTTAATGATACCTTAGTCTCAGTCTTCGTACTTTGAAAATTTTTTGCCAATCCAATACCTGAAAACTGGATTAGTAAATTCATATTCATGACCATTTTTCTCTAATAATCCTATTGCTAATTTTTAGCAACACTTTTTTAGCAACTAATTTTCAGCAATGTTCGTCAACTCAATCCTTTATATAGACGAGCATAATGCATATAAAATTTCAATATGGCCACTGATCTCTAGAAGCGGAGTGTCTTTTAGCAGGAAAAACCTGCTGATAGATGTGGGCTCAATTAATCTTTGACACTCACCTCAAATCCCTCCCCCTTGTTTTGGACATAATGTTCCCAGCGGTGCCTCTTTGACTTATATCAAAGCCTATCGCTCACACTTGATAGGAAGTTTAAAAGAGACTTTCCAACCCCGTTGACTCTCTCAGGCATGAGTGATGGGGCGAAGAAAGCGCGTGAATTTGAATCCAGTGCAGGGCTGTGGTATAGATAGACGGATCAGGGCTTGAGTCCAGAAGGAAAGAGGGTCAAATGCATGAAAGAGACATA
>JAUWVG010000199.1 GCA_030617525.1 Candidatus Aminicenantota bacterium
AAAATGGTGGCGGTGGAGGGACTTGAACCCCCGACACTACGGATATGAGCCGTATGCTCTAACCACCTGAGCTACACCGCCAGTGCCAAAGATTTTAGCCGACCCCCCCATGAATGTCAATTAGCGGACAACAACACGGGCATCCTGGGATTCAAACACGACAGATTTTCCAGTGGTATCGATAGCCACAATGCTGTTGACCATAACCTGGCTTTCACCTTTCTCCTTGGCTTCAAATACCAGAGTGGCAATTCCTCCCGTGCCCTTGACTCCTTTGGTGATATCCGGGCTGGAAAAAGCTATCGTGCAGGCGCCAGATGCATTATCAATATTTTGGAGAAAAGAAGAATCCAGGCCTTCCCTCCTCACAAATCCCCCGGCCGCAACTTGTTTTAAATTGAGAACAGACGGATTAAAAGACAGGTTCAGAGACATGTTGTATATTTCTTCCTGACTCCGCAGATTGATACTGATACGGAATTCACGACCCTGAGGAACCTCGAAGTTCCCCGGATTGAGACTGATAGTATTAGCCCCGGTTTGTGATGAGACCTGCTGCCTTTCCTGAAGCATCCGGGCTCTTCTCATCTCCTCATCTAAGAGGCCTTCTTGAGGCATCCTCATTGCTCCAGCCGCTGCGGCACTGGGAGAGGTATAAAGGTTGACCCAGATAGGTTCCGAATCAAAATCGGAGATCTTAAAAGGCCGGATGATGTAGGGTGTTATGGTCAAGATGACTTCACTCTGTTGGATAGTCTGATTCGTATTGGAAAAAAGGCTTCCCAAAATGGGAATGCTCTTAATCCCGGCAATACCCCGCATCGTCTTTCTCTCTTCATCTTTGAGAAGGCCGGCTAAAAGATTGGTTTCTCCATCCTTGAGCCGGATGACATTCTTTACCTCCCTCGTTGTAATGATGGGAATATCGGCATAACCCGCTTCCCCAAGGGATTTGATCTTTATTTCGACTTCGAGTGTTACGTCTCCTTCAAGATGGATCTTCGGGGTAATCTTGATATCGAGGCCCACATTTTTGTAATCAAAAGAGGTCAGAGGCTGCGACCCAAAGCCGCCAGTAGCGATGGGCTGAAAGGTCGTCCTTGGGATCGGAACTTCGTCACCGACAACATAGCTGATTTCCTCACCGTCCAATCCCCGGAGTCGTGGTTGGGCTATGATTTTTGTGTCGGAATCTGATTCCAGAAAATCAAAAAACGCCGCTGGAAGTGTGACCTGAAAGTTATTGGCATTGGAGAAATTCAAACCACCAAGAGACTGCCCTCCTCCCTCCTCTTCACTTGTGTATGCAATTCCTACAGTATGCGGATCAATATCAAGGCCCAGCTGCCTGAGTTTGGTCCTTGAGGCCTCCATGATCTCTACATCAATGACAACCTCTCCTTTGGGTTTATCCCAAACCCTCAGGATTTTTTCTGCCAGTTCCAGAATGGCCGGAGCATCCCTCACTGTTACGGAATTCAAATTTTTGTCGATCATAATGACTGGAGCTTTGTACTGGGAGCGAAGGATCTGACTGAGAATCCCCTGGATATCAGCGGCAAGAATATTGGACAGATAGAATGTTTTCACCGCAGTCAACTCATACTGGATGCGTTTTGCCGGCTGATCGGGGACAACAATGATCGTCTGTTCATCGATGATCGAAAAAAAGTTCTTGGTGGCCAGGCAGAGGATTCTCACGGCCTGTTCGAACGTCTTGTTGGTCAGATCTATGGCGTAGGAAATATCGCGAAACTGCTCATCAAAGATGATATTGATGCCTGCGGATTTGCCAAGAGCTTGAAATATCGAACGGAGACTGGTCTGCTGTCTGAACCGCAATTCAATGGGTTCAGATCCGACGTTTAATTTGACCGGAGGCTCGATATGAATCTCTTTGGGTTTTTCCCCTGGGAGTGGTCCCTCGGATAAAGATTTGACCTCATCGGCGACTAAACGGCTGTAATGATAAGCCAGGGATTTCTCATACTCTTTTAAGGCTTCCTCTTTCTGATCCGAGCTGGCAAGCCGGCGGGCAGCGTACAGATGGAAAAGACTGGCCGACACCTTAGCCCTCTGCAAAGCCATACGGTAGACAGAATTTTTCGGATTCTCTGCATAAGCCTTTTCGTAAAGTTCAACAGCCTTGTCCCAATCTTTGTTCAGAGCGGACTCTGTTCCTAATTTATAGGTATGACTAAACGTCGCACAGCCCCAAAGGGCCATTATTACAACCAGCATTAAACTCGTTTTTTTCATGGTGTCTCTCCTTCTAAGGGGAACTTCCGAGGTTCTTGATCTGGGCCTATCACCGTGATGTCCTCGAGTGTGATCTTTGAAATACTCACACCTTCCGCTATCTCTTCACCAACATCTACAGCCAGGGCTTCCCCTTCGAAAAGAATCAAAGCCGTAATTTTTTGTCCGGATTTGACATATCCGATAAACCTTAAGCCAAGCGCACGCACAGAAGACAGTTCCGCTTCCAGAGCTTCAATATTTTGCTGCCCGGCTCGCTGTATTTCATTCATGTCTTCGAATTCATCGATCTCCTGCATTCCTGCACTGTTTGGTGTAAATATATTCCGTTTAGGTGGGTCTAATTTTTTTATCTCGAAGGCAAGAAGATCTTTTCTAATAAGACCCACGGGAGGCCGTTTTTCCTCTGTTTTTTCCTGCTGAGAAAAAATAACGGCTGTGAAAAACAAAAAAAGAACCAGGCTGAAGCAAATGGATCTAAAATATCGCATGATACCCCGCCAGTTTAATCCTTAGCTTGATCCCAAGTCCCTGTGGATCGATATCGAGAAAATCAATTCTTTCAATCATCAGAAATTTCTGAAAACTCTCCACAGCATGGATAAAGTTTTTAAGAGACACATATCTTCCCGTAACCGTAAAATCAACATTGACCTTTTGGATCTTTTCTTTTTCAAAAACTACATAATCAAATTTCTTCCGGGCATGCTGGATTCTCGACGCTTCCAGGATGTGCTGAAGATCGATCCTGAGCTCTTTCATCCATTCTGAATCACTGTAAAAATGAGAGTCCCGCAGTTCCTGTATATCCTGCTGGGCCATTTCCCATTTTTGGCTTTCCTTCGTTTTTTGGGCCGTGATTGTTTCTGCGGTCTGAAAGTCCCTTTGAACTGCAGACAGAAGGTCTCCGGAACGAGAGTACGATCTTTTTATTCCCAGAGCAAAAAATACATAGAAAAAAAGAGCTAACCCTAAAATCAGACAGAGCAGCCCGAGAATCCTGCGCTCGTTTTGTGAGATAGAGTTAAATATGTTTTTCATAGATGAATGAAACCTCTGAAATGAGGAGCCCATTGTTAGCTTGTTCCTCGCTGCGGATAAGGACATTCTCAAACCCTAACTTCACCAACTGAGTGTATAGAGCTAAAAGGTCATCCAGAGTTGGGGAAGCAACCCTGATCCTGACCTCCATCCCCAATTCTCCTCTCGGAGAAGGAGCCAGAGACACGATATAACAGCGTGCAGGGAGTGCACTTTCCAGATCAGAAAGAAAGTCAATCCATGAAAAACTTTTGCGGTAAATCAAGCCATTGATAAAGTCAATTTTCGATAAATTGGCTGCAGATTGACTTTCGATTTGATCGGCAAGCCGGATTTCCTCCAGTTGGGCACGCCCTCTTTTCTGTTCGACTTCTTCTATTTTCGATTGTGTTTTGTCAACTTTATTTTTGAATTTGAAATACAGGTTGGCTGAGACAACTGTGACACTCACAGTAAGGATGACCAGTAAAAAAAGACACAAGAAAAAGAACCTCCTGTTCCTGAGAGGATGGGAGGCCAACTCCAAGTTTAATTTAGAATTATGTTTCATTGGATATGCCCTAAAAGAGGAGACAGAAGTCTTTTTTCATTTGGCGTCAGATTACCCGGCAAACAGGAGTCGATGCCTTCCACAGGAATCGATAATCTTGCGGTTAAATCGGACAGCATGCCGTCTCCATCCCCAGGTAATCCTGTCCGTACCCAGAGCGAACTCATTTTTGTTTTTTCTTTATCTTCTATAAAATTAATGGTGTTTTCGATCTCCAACGTGATGTCATCATTCTTTTGCTGAAGAGACTTCTCATCAAACGATTCAAGCACAAAGGATTTTTGGCGGTAGAGAGATATTTCAGAAGCGGTTATGCCGACCAGGCTGAATGCATCTTCTTCAATGTTCACCAGCATCACATTTTTTTCCTTTTTCCCAATCAAATTGACAAGTCCCTCAAAGGGCATCCCCACCGAACGCACTTTGATCTTGAGCTGACTGAAAAAATCTTCATACTCCTTAATGACAGACGCGCGTGCTACGGATGCTAAAACACGAACCCGGTTTTCGGTTGGTATCAGAGAAAAAGCAATCCGCGCATCTTCAGGCAGGAGCGGCAGCTGTTTTTTGACTCTGAACCGCACGATTTGCTCTCTCTCTTTTAATGTGGCCGGCAGTTTTTCAAAAGTCAAAACAAACGCTTTTTGCGAAAGCTCGGGAAGGACGAACACAACACGTCTATCTGTCAAGGGAAATTTTTTCATTTCCCGTACAAAGAGATTGGATAAGAGGTCCTTTTTTTTGATATTGTTCTGGTAAAAAGATGGTTCGATGATCCCCTTGTCTAATAAAAGCGTGAAAAAAGACTTGATTTTTTTATCCCTAGAAGAAAGCTCCACACCAGTCAAGTAATTGGATGCCATTTGAAAAGCAGCGTGGGGTTTTGGCTGGTCAAGAAAAAAACCCTTCGCTTTGTCTAAAAACGTCATCCCAATCCTCTCTTGTTTGTCATATGATTCATCTTTTATTCCACAAATGTCACTTTATTCAATTCCTTAAGACTCGTTATCCCCTTGACTACTTTTTCCACGCCGACCTCTCTCAGAAAGACCATCCCTTCACTTTTGGCCTGCCTTTTCACTTCAGAAAGAGGTTTTTTGTCCAAGATCATTTCACGGAGGATATCTGAGAGCTCAAGAAGTTCAGCAATCGCTGTTCGCCCCTGGTAGCCGGTGAAATTGCATTCAGAACATCCCTGTGCCTCAAAAAAAACATGGTCTTTATACTTCCTTGGATCTAGCGCTGAATCTATAAGAATAGAGTCTGTATAAGTAACTTTTTTCTTGCATGTGGGACAGAGGACTCTCACCAGCCGCTGCGCGAGGATGCAGTTTAACGCAGAAATAAAGCTGTAAGGATCGACCTGCATGTGCAGAAACCGACCGATCACGTCAAATACATTGTTGGCATGGACCGTGGTAAACACGAGGTGCCCTGTAAGCGCAGACTGGATCGCAATCTGGGCCGTCTCCGGATCACGGATTTCACCCACCATGATTTTATCCGGATCATGCCGGAGAATGGACCTCAATCCCCTTGCAAAGGTCAGCCCTTTTTTTTCATTCACCGGAATTTGCGTGATTTCATCAATCTGGTACTCCACCGGATCCTCAATAGTGATGATTTTATCTTCCGGAGATTTAATCTCCGTCAATGTCGCATAAAGGGTTGTCGTTTTG
>JAUWVG010000296.1 GCA_030617525.1 Candidatus Aminicenantota bacterium
GCTATTGCGATGGCGGCCTACTGCCGGAAAGGTTTGCTCGAACCTCACATTGTCTTGTTAAAACAGGTCTATAAAGAGAGGCGGGATGTTTTGCTTGCCGCTTTAGAGAGCACTATGCCTGCAGGAGTTTCCTGGACCAAACCTAAAGGGGGATTTTTTGTCTGGATAACGCTTCCCCATGGGCTAAAATCTGAGGATGTAAAAAGAGCTGCAAAGGACGAAAAAATTTATTTCCTGGCCGGGGATCCCTTCTTTGCCGAACAGCCGAGTGCACAGTATCTTCGCCTGTCGTTCAGTTATGTGCCTCCGGATAAAATTCGGGAAGGGATCAAAAAACTTGCCGATATCCTGATCAGCCTTTAATTCTCGCTCCCTCGACTTCGGCGCCCATGGCCGGAACAATTATCGTACATTTGGTGATTTTTCCATCGTCATCGCGCACAAAGTTGAATTGAAATTCTGCGCCATCTGGGGAAAAGCCGACGAATGACATGTCTTTATCCTCAACAGGCTGTAAAACGTCCGGAACTTCGCCCTCGGGAGCGCCCATTAAATTTCCGTCTTCCACTGTGAATACAAACACGATGTATTGACCTTCGTATTCAAACTCAAAACTTCCGGCGATCTCGCTGTAAAGCTTCTCCGTATCTACCGTTTTCTCTTGAGAAAAAGACATTCCTCCAAAAACTGAGAGCAGAAATGCCAGACAGGTCAGGACACCAAAAATCGATTTTTTAAACTGTTGTAACATAAAAACCTCCAGGCTAATTAGTACTGTTGATGAGCAGCAATATTTATGCGCTCGCTTTATATAACACTTTCTTATACGGAATTATTGTCTAAATAGTTCAGCTTTTATATTTATGGATCATCTTTAAAAGAGTTGTCAGGATCATAAGGATTCTAGGGGTCAAGGGGTCAGGGATTCGAGCGAAAAATGCTTAAGAATTATGAAGAAAGGGGTCAAGGATAAAAGGATTCAAGGGGTCGAGTGAAATGATTGGGAGTTCTAAAGAATTGAAAGTTTGGAAGAGAATTGTCAAAACACTTATTAAATCGTTAAAAAAAGCACTTGAATCCTTAAACCCTTGAATCCTCGAATCCTTTGCATAAAATGCATCAACTAATCGGGAAAAGAACCATATTTATTTATAGCTGGTTCAAAAAAAACAGCAGTATAATTAACTATTTGCGTGCTCATGCATGTATTCGATGTAGAGCTGATTGAGGTCTTCTCCGGCCAGTTCCTCTTTTGATTTCAGCATGACCAACTTCCCTTTTTGCATAAATCCCACTCTGTCGGCGACAAATTTGGCGCGGAAAATGTCATGAGTGGACATAAAGATGGATTTCCCCAAATCGCGCAGCTCGGACAGCAGTACGAGGAATTCCTGTCCCGATTTTGGATCCAGGCCCGATGTCGGCTCATCGAGGATAATATTAGGGGCATCCTTGATAATGGCGATGGCAATGCCGAGTTTCTGGCGCATGCCTTTGGAAAAATTTTTCGTTCGCATGTTGAATGCCTCTTCCTGCAGCCCCACCCGTTTCATGACATTGGAGTAATCGTCTCTTGTGAGATTTCGTTTGCCGGCCAGTTTGGAAAAATAGTTGATGTTCTGAAATGCAGAAAAATTACCATACAGCGTGACATTTTCAGAGACAAATGATACAAAATCCTTTGCTTTTAAAGGCTCCTTGATCATGTCTATGCCTTCGATGAAAACAGTTCCTTCAGTGGGAGGAATAAAATTCAAGAAGAGATTGATGGCGGTTGTTTTTCCCGCTCCGTTGGCTCCGAACATGCAAAATATTTCACCGGATTCAACCTTTAGATTTAAATGATCGAGGGCTATGACCCCGTCTTCGTATTTTTTTGTCAATTCTTTGGCTTCTAACATAATTTCCTCTCTATGTTTCTTTCTTCATTTCCCTTAGCGGACATCGTATTTGCTGAATGACACAAAGGCCCCAACAAAAAACAGAATGATCAAAAAGACCATCAGCACAAGGTCGGGCAGTACTCGCGAGAACGAGTCTCCAAAGGTTTCTGCCGTGAATTCATGATGAGGCATATCATCAAGTTCCGGTGTTGGCTGCTGACCTCCGGATAAATTGAGAGACCGCATCATTTTTTCGTTAATCCATTTTGTAAAGATCGGTTTATAGGTTCTGATGGAATTGAGAAAACGTTCATACTCACTGATGCCTGTTTTGGCAAGGCTCATGGTGCTGAACATTAAGGCCGATGCAGGGGAGATGCGTGAGAGATTGACGGCCATTTTTTGCTGGCCTCTGACTTTTGTCTGGTATTCCCTCTCAATAGCTGCGTTCCTTTCGTCGAGTTTTGAAGTCATTCTCTGTTGGAATTCTTCTAACCACAATTTTACGTCCTCTCTCCATTGGGGAACTTTCGCTTGATCTTTAGGCGTGGGATTTTCTTTAAAATACGCGGTCTGCTCTGCAATGGCTTCTTTTTGTACTTCTTGGAGATAGGCATCCTTCTGGGCCGTTATCTCGTGAACCGAAGGGATGGGTTTGATCTGCCCCGCGGCCATGACCGCGGCTTTGGGGATGATGGTGACAAATGTGACCCAGATAAAAAGCAGGAGCAAAAAACTTGTAGAAGACCGGGATGTGCGTGAAGAGACAAAAAGTCCTAATGTGAAAAAAACGGAGAGGTAGAGAAGGAACATGAGGAAAATTAGCCCGATCCTGCCCCAATCTTCACCCGAAAGGGATATGTTGGGATAGAGCATCAGAATGATCAATCCCAGCACCATAGGAATGACCAGGGGGATAAGAAGGCTGACAAATCCACCAATCGCCTTGCCGAGGATCAACCGGTCTCGTGGAACCTTATTGGATAGAGCCAGCTTTAGTGTCCCTCTTTCCTTTTCTCCCACGATGGCATCATAGGTGAAAAGTATGGCGAACAGGCTCAGAACAATCTTGACGATAAAAGTCAGGTCGAGTGCACCAAAGACAGCAAAAATAGGATTGCTGCTGAATTTGGAATCAACCAAATTCGGGTCAAAGGCAATGTTAACTGTGGCTTGGCGCCCCACTGCTTCCTGAACACCACTGACAACGGTGCTCAATACCTGAGGTTCTCTGTTAATTTTGACGCCCACCCCGGCTAAAGTTTGGTAGCTGGCCTGACTGTCAAGGTTTTTTCTGTTCAGAGCCACAGCAGCGCTGTATTCTTTCTGCTCAGATTGGTAGGTATTGATTCCTGTGTAAACGGAGATGAGAATAAGAATAGTACAGAGCAGGAAGGTAAACACAAACTTTGGACTCATGATGGTGTCTTGGATTTCTTTTGTTATGATATCCCGCAGCATTTTTTTATCTCCTTATGTTTATTTGATATGAAACAAAAAATGATTCAATTTATTATACGCTAACTTATCGCCAGTTATTCAGCAAAATTTATTTCTTATTTTTAAAATACGAATCAAAGAGGAAAGAGTTTTAATAAAGAAGAAACAAATGATTATTGAATTTCATTTTTCAGGCGTGCTGTTTTATCAGGAAACACGGTTCCCTTCGCTTCGAAATATCTTCTCAATGCGTCACTGGTTCGGATTTGGGAATCCGATTTTTGAGGAAAAGTAGGGAAACTTGTATGACCGTCTCCTCCCCTTGCGATAAATGAACCGACAGCCACAGAATACGTTTTATCCGGGACAAGCGCCTCACCATCTCCTGTGAAAATACTGGGTTCACCGGACTTTCTCAGTGTGATGTAGAGGTTCGATGGGAAGAGTATCCCGTCTTTACTTGTGATGGTGGAGGCCATATTCCGGATGATGTCAAAAATCTGTGTCCCGGTGAGTTCAAAGAGAATCAACGTGTTATTAAAAGGAAGGACGCGGTGAAGGTCATCAATCGTGACAGGGCCTTTATCCAGGTCAGCGCGTAGACCTCCTTCGTTAACAAAGGCAAAATCGGCGCCTGTGACATACCGGTATGAATCGGCAACCAGATTGGCCAACATTGAAGATGACATGGAATCTTCCAGAGGAGTACGTGAAAAGATCTCACCCGTTTCCCCAATAACAGCTTGACCGCGGTCTCCAAAGGTTTTTTTGTAGGGCTGGAGCAAGGAAAGGATGACTTCATCAGGAGGCAAGTCGCCTGTCACAGGCAGAAGTTCATAATCGATCAAGCTGACTTTCACACCTCTCTTTCCCCGCTTAAGAAGGAGTGACATGTGTCCAACAAACTGTCCTCCATATCCCGCGTTGACTAAAAGTGTTTTATTCTTCTTTTTTGG
>JAUWVG010000414.1 GCA_030617525.1 Candidatus Aminicenantota bacterium
GCCTGGAGGTAAGTGTTGACTTTGTCCTCGATTTGATCTGTAAGGGATTCCAAAAAATAAGAGCCTCCCAGTGGATCCACTGTATCGGTCACGCCACTTTCAAAAGCGAGGATCTGTTGTGTACGAAGTGCGATCCGGACAGACTCTTGACTGGGAAGCGCCAGGGCTTCATCGCGTGAATTTGTGTGGAGAGATTGAGTTCCCCCCAATACAGCCGCCAGAGCCTGCAAAGTGACCCTGACTACATTGTTTTCAGGTTCTTGTGCGACGAGAGTGACACCACTTGTCTGGGTGTGAAATCTGAATTTCCAGGAAAGAGGATTTTTGGCCTTGAATGTTTTTTTTATGATTCGTGCCCAGATTCTCCTGGCAGCCCGGAATTTAGCGACTTCTTCAAAGACATTGTTATGAGAAGAAAGGAAAAAGGACAGGCGCGGAGCAAAATTATCCAATGTCAATCCGGCCGCCAGGGCGGCTTTGATGTAGGCTACGGCATTTGCCATAGTAAATGCCACCTCTTGGACAGCCGTTGCTCCTGCTTCGCGAATGTGGTATCCGCTGATACTCATCGTGTTCCACAGAGGCACATTGTCTTGGCAATAACTGAGAGTGTCGGTGATAATCTTCATCGACTCCTTAGGAGGATAGATATATGTCCCTCTGGCTACGTATTCTTTGAGGATGTCGTTTTGGATCGTTCCTCTAAGTTTGTTCCATGCAATTTTCCTCTGATCCGCCAACGCCAGATACATCGCCAGGATGATGGATGCTGTGGAATTGATTGTCATGGAGACGCTGACTTTGTCCAAAGGAATACCTAGGAACAGATTGGACATGTCGTCGATGGAATCGATTGCAACACCCACCTTGCCCACCTCTCCTTGAGCCAAAGGATGGTTAGAATCAAGACCCAGTTGTGTGGGCAGGTCAAAGGCGATACTCAAGCCAGTCTGGCCCTGGCCCAGCAGGTAGCGGTATCTTTTATTCGACTCTTCGGCTGTTCCGAAACCCGCATATTGGCGCATTGTCCAAAGCCGATGGCGGTACATGTCCGGATAGACGCCCCTGGTAAAAGGAAAGTACCCCGGCTCGCCCAGGTCTATAGAGGGATCAAAGTTTTCGAGATCGCTCTCCGTGTATACGTTTTTCACTTCGATCTGGGAAGACGTGAGAAACTTTTCTTTACTTTTTTTGTCAGAGGGCATGTCCGTAATTTCTCCCTCAAAATGACTGTGAAGATAAAAACCTGGAAAATGCTGTGGTGCCGAAATAAGTACCTCTGTCTCCTAAGTCTTCTTCGATTTCGAGGAGCCTGTTGTATTTGGCAACCCTCTCACTTCGGCTGAGGGAACCTGTTTTGATCTGACCGGCATCGAGAGCGACACTTAAGTCGGCGATAAACGTGTCTTCTGTTTCTCCGGAGCGGTGGGAGATAACGGTGGAGTATCCTTTTTCTTGGGCCAGTTTAACGGTAGCGGTCGTTTCTGTGAGTGTTCCGATCTGATTGAGCTTTATGAGGATGGAATTGGCGATTTTTCTTTTTATGCCTTCTTGAAAGCGTTCGATATTTGTTACAAAAATATCGTCGCCTACGAGCTGGATTTTATGACCAAGTGCTTCGGTGTGAGCTTTCCAGCCGTCCCAATCATCTTCAGCAAAACCGTCTTCGATGGAAATAATCGGATAGTTCTTTACCAAAGCCTGGTAAAATTCCAGCATTTGGCCAGTGTCCTTTCTGGAACCATCCGATTTTTTAAAGACATAACAGTTGTCTTCAAAAAATTCAGACGCTGCGACATCCAGAGCCAACCAGATGTCTTTTCCCTGAGAATAGCCTGCCTTTTGGATGCTTTCCAGAATGAGATCCAGGGCTTCCTCATTGGATCTAAGATTGGGAGCAAATCCCCCCTCATCTCCGACAGCGGTGCTGTATCCGTTTTTTTTGAGGATTTTCTTGAGGTTATGAAAGACTTCGGCGACTGCTCTAATGGCTTCTGTGAAACTGGAACTTCCCGATGGAACAATCATAAATTCCTGGATATCGACGTTATTGTCGGCATGGGAACCTCCGTTGAGAATGTTCACGAGAGGGACGGGAAGGCGGTATTTATCTCTTTTTCCGAGATAGTCAAATAGGGGCAGGCCAAGGGTATTGGCTGAGGCCTGAGCTGCGGCCATGGATACAGAAAGAATGGCATTGGCTCCGAGATTACTTTTAGCCGCCGTTCCATCCAGTCGGATGAGGAGGTTGTCGAGTTCTTCTTGTTGGATGGAATCCATTCCAATAACCTGAGGAGAAATAATGTTTTTGACATTAGCGACGGCTTTTAGGACACCCTTTCCAAAGTAGCGGGTCGGATCACCATCTCGCAGTTCTAGGGCCTCGTGTGTTCCTGTCGAAGCGCCGGATGGAACTGAAGCAACACCGGTTATTCCGGATTGGACTGTGACGGTTGTTTTAATGGTTGGACTTCCTCTCGAATCGAGGATTTCTCTTGAGTAAACGGCTTGAATTATTGACTGTGACATTTTTGCCTCGCTGTGTCCACAGAATTGGATTTATAAAAATATGGCTGTATTTCTGGAACGGATTGTCTGTCTCTAGTGTTGTGAAATTCTGATCTTAGCTCTTTTCTTCCTCTTTGTTTGCAGAGTCGGCGGGTCCTTCCTTTGAAAGCTCTTCTTTCTTTTTTTCTACAAAATCTTTGAGTGCGTCGATGCCTTCGTAGGTTTTTTCTTTGGCGACTTTAAATCCTTTTTCTGTTTCGTGAGTAATTTTTTCGTATCCCTCCTTGGCTTTAAGTCCAGCTTTTTCCGCCTCTTCTTTGATCTTCTTACGTGTCTCTTCGCCGCTTGATGGAGCAAAAAGGACACCCAGAATGAAGCCGGTTGCCGTTCCCAAGAGGAAAGAGAGGGTGACTTCAAGAGCACTCGAGCCATTACTTGACATATTAATTCTCCTTACGTTTTTTCCATTGCCGCCAGCCAAGACGCAAAAATGGCAAAACAATCGGCCAGTACTTCGACGAGGGTTTAATAATTTTCGAAGTCAAAAACCATGTGATTTCCGAAAGCTGAACAACGGTCTTTTTTGCGGTTTTAAGAGTTTCATCGACATCATCGATTTTGTCCATAGCTTTTTGGCTGGTCTGATTTAGGGTCTTGACTAATGACCGTATTTCCACGAGAGTCTCTTCTCCCTCTCTTGCTGTTCTTCGGAGTTGACGAAAAAGAGCGATAAGGAAACTAACGGCGGCAACAACGGCAATGGTTATCACTAAAAATAAAAATTGGTCTAGTGTAAGTTCCATACTCA
>JAUWVG010000223.1 GCA_030617525.1 Candidatus Aminicenantota bacterium
TAATCTTCACCGGAAATACCGTGATATTCTTGTCCATGGGCTGGTTCTTCCTGAAGACATTTTTGGTCCATCTGCCGTGTCCAGAGGAGATGACAGAACCAGGTTGATCACATTGAGAAACCTTTCATGGGAAACAAAGACGTATACAATCCAATTGGATTTGACAGTTGGACTTTTAGACACGACGAGGCATGTCCACTGCCGGCAATTTTTTCCCTCAGAGCGAATTATTGGCACTTTTCCTCAAGGAAAGACTGTGGATGTTGAGGTCGCTCCTTTTCGTTCCTGTCTGCTGCTGGTGACAACTAAGGACTGTGACGAACCGGGTGTGGCAGGAAGTGATTACGAGGTTTTAAGGAATGTACCGGGAAAGTCAGTGATCCTTCATTTAAAAGGACTGCCTGGGACGGAGGCAAGGATTTCCATTCAACCTAACAGCGGAGATTTTGAAACGGCCAGGTTAAACGGCCAGAAAAAAGATCAACTTCTTTTGGGAGAGACCATTAAAGTTCGGTTCCCCGGCCAGGCTCTTCAAAGGGACTTTCACAGGAAGCTGTCCGAATTGAATGTCTGTGATGTTCCTTCCGATGCTCAGGCACTCTACGAGGCAACAGTGTTTGCCGGGGACAACAACGCGTTGGAAGTCCGATCGTTTTTCCGATCCGGGGAGAGCGAGATTTCCCAAGTCATTGAAGCCCGCAGAGCCTTTTTTTCTCAAGATGTTTTTTTAGAGAGGGGAATATGGGACAAAAACCTCTTTGATGGAGATAAAAGCACGGGTTTTTGGCCTTCCAGAAAATACTCTATCGATATGCGTGTAGCCGGTGGATGTTTTCGGCTTGACTTTGGGGAGGTCATCGACATAAACCGGCTTGTTTTTTATGTGCCCGATGAATATTCCCTCCAGCCGCTTCTTAACGATGAGGGAAACTATGCCGAGGTGTCCACAGACCTCAAAACATGGGATCGTCTGACTTATCTAGCTGGAAAACGGATGATTTTAGATATTCCTGCACCTGTTCGATACATCCGGTTTCGATCATTTCCTGATAGGATAACAGAGATCGAGGGATATAAAGATGGCCGAATGCTGTCGAGAAACTTGTGGCGTGCGTCCAATCTTTTTGCCCATCCGAGACGAAAAGAGGCCACTAAAGCATGGACAGCTCAATGTGAATTGGATGAATGGGTTGAAGGGAGTTATCTCTGTATAGCGGTGGAAGGGGAACATGGGATAGAAGGGGCCTATGCTGCAATAAAAGTCAATGACCAGATTATCGGTTGCCCCGATCGCGCCCCTTCTTTTCCATCAAATACTTGGGAGTATGTTTATGCCCGGAGAGATAAAAACTATACATATTACGTTCCCATAACAAGAGAGATGATAGGTCAGCCCATAGACGTTTTTGTGTTGGCCTATGATGAAGAGAAGCTCGATTTGTCACCTACCGTATGGCAAACGGCCTACCCTGTTCCTTTTGAGAGTATAGAATTGGAGTTGGTTAGAAAATAAGGTTCTTTTCCCGATTAGTTGATGCATTTTATACAAAGGATTCGAGGATTCAAGGGTTTGAGGGTTCGAGTGCTTTTTTTCTAATGATCTGAAAATAGAAATTATCCTGATAAGACTACATCTTGTCGTTTTTGATCTCATTAAATATGGATTCAACGAGTCTTAAATGATTGGCTTCAAATGCCTTTTGGATTTCTTCCAAGTTTTTTCCCTGATCGATTTGAGTTTTAATTTTTTCTTGAAGTTGCGTCATCTCTTCAATGTGGTGTTTTACAGTGGTTCTATCTATGGGATCACTGTGTCCGATGCAGAATTTTTCCGCTTCTAGAGTATCGAGCATTTTTGTGAGCGTTTTGACATGGGCAAAAGAATTTCCTCCCTTATAGGAATGGATGAGTTGGGGTCTTCCCATAAATATCTGGTCTCCAATAAAGGCGGTTTTTTCCTCCGGAAAATAGACAACAATATCTCCTGTTGTATGACCGACACCAAAATAGTAAAGTTCAATCTTTTTCGAACCTAGATAGATATCGAGCTTATCGCTGAAGGTGATAGAAGGCAGAAATGGGGCTAACTCAGGTTTTTCCCATGCGGATGGTTCTCCATTGCTCCGTGGGTGAAAAAATTCCTTGCGGCAGTTTTTTTGCGCGACAATTGTCACTGTTTTTGGGAAAAATTGATTTCCCGTAACATGATCTCCATCGCTGTGTGTGTTAACGATGTATTTTATGGGTTTATCGGTGATCTTCTGAATTTCCTCTAGTGTCAAATCTACAGATTCTTTTGTCTGTTTAGTGTCGATCACAAGGACGCCGTTGTCACCGATATAAAATCCTCCGTTTGCGCCCCGTCCCCCAAGAATTTGATATAAATTGTCCGATAACTTTTCGAGCTTAATAGGAGCGGCTTGTCTTTGTTGAGCGAACGAAGACGAAGATAACAATAAAATCGAACAAATAAGGATCGAAAAAAGAACATACTTTTTTTTCATAATCTTCCTCCTGAAAAATTCCAAACAAAAATATCACAGAAAAAATAATCCGTCAATCGAGAAAAATGAAAATGCTTCCAAAAGGGCCCGCCGATTTCCGGCAGGCCCTAAAAATTCTATTCGAAAAATTATAAGTTGAACAATTTACTTGAGAATCGGATCATCCACAACCTTGAATTTTTTGGTGACAACTTCATTATCATCTACAATCAGAGTCACTTTGTAAGTGCCTTCTTCGACGAGTGATGGACCGCCTCTTCTAACCTGCTGCTGGTTTCCTCCGGACTGTGCCGCTCTTTTCCGAAGATTCCAGACGGCTTTGTGGAGACCTGGGTCACCCTTGCCTCGAACTTCCTGGAGTAAATTGCCTTCCAAATCCTCTATTTTCAATTTTACTGATTTGACTTCATTTTTTAAGTTATAGTAGATCGCTGCTTGTGTGGGAGGATTTGTTGATACGGCGAATTCTCCGTAGCTTTCACCGCGCCGTTCGATCATGGCCCATTTAACCGTTTGCTGCACATCAAAAAGGTGGGCATCTTCCTCAAACACTTCGGTGGAAAACTCTTTAAAAGGGTAGATGTCGATAATGTAAAACCCGCGTCCATAGGTCGCAAGTGCCAGATCTCTTTCCCGTTCCTGGATATCCATATCCATGATGATGACATCCGGGGCATCTTCTGAGATGTTTGTCCAGTTCTTGCCGCTGTCGATGCTGACAAATACGCCGTAGTCCGTACCAAGGTAGAGTACATTGGGATTGTCAGGATCTTCATTGATATCGCGCACAGGATTCATCATACCGCCGCTGATATCCTCCCAGGTTTCTCCCATATCCCGTGTGACGTAGATATAGGTCGTGTCTTCGGTGTGTGAGCGGTAACCGGAATAGGTGACATAACACACATTGACGTCATGGTTGGAAGGTTCAACGCGTGAGACCCAGTGATCGTAGGGCAGTACAGCACCTTCGGGATGGTCTTTTTTCAGTTTGCCGGTATTGTCATAGAATTTGGCTGTGATGTTGATCCAGTTGACTCCGGCATCCTTGCTCAACTGAAGATTGCCGTCGTCCGTTCCGGCCCAGAGGACACCGGGTTTGATGGGAGATTCGGCAAAAGTGTAAACAGTGGCCCACTGAAGATTGGTTTCTTTAGATTCTGCAAGTTTGGTTTTATCGGCCTTGCTGAGATCCGGGCTGATGGCTTCGAAAGTTCCCGGCTCTCCACGCTGGTAAGACCTGAAAACGTGTTGGGAGGCGATATAGACAATGCCTGGATTGTGGGGAGAAAGATGAATGGGGGAGTCCCACTGGTACCTTTGAGCCGGTTTTCCGGCGGCGGTTTCTTCAGGCGTATTGCGGACTTGTAGGCTTACTGTCTGCCCGGTCTTCAGGTTCATCCGGCTTGAGCGACCAAATTGACTCTCATAATAGATGAATTCAGGATTCCACCAGTCGCGAACAACATAGTATCCATCTCCTGAAGGAAGATAAGTCCAGTCAGCGGGAAATACTCCGTATAAATTCCGGTTTCTTGACGGTCCCATCCAGCAGCCGTTGTCCTGTGTGCCGCCCATGACGTTGTAGGGGAACTCGCTGTCGACCGAAACATCATAAAACTGCTGGGCGCTGATAGTCTCTTTCTGGGACCAGTGTAAACCGCCATCCCAGGTTTCACTCACACCCCCGTCATTCCCGTTGAGGATATGATTGGAGTTGAGGGGATCGATCCATATTCCGCGTGTATCGACATGAGATTTACGGTTTCCGGTCCATGGCGCGGCCTTAAAGGTCTTACCGCCGTCTTCCGACGTCAGGGTCCGGACTTCAACGGCATAGAGTTTGTTTTCATCGTTTGGGTCCACTTCGATGCGGCCTGAATACCCCGCTTCAATGCCGTTGATGACAGCGCTGCCGCCAGTGATTTTGTATTCCGTCATTTTTTTCCAGGTTTCTCCCAAATCGTCCGACCTGTATACGACTCCATTTTTTGTGATGGGCTCCATCTCGGTAAGAGCGCCGCCGTAGAGGAGCTGGAGGATATAGCGGTTAATTACCTGGTATTGCCCCGCAGTCTCTTTATCTTCTTTTCCTTCTTCCGTGGCTTCTGGAGCCGGCATATCGATCACTTTTTGGATCTCGTCCATCATCTCGAGGATGTCTTTATTATCTTTATAAACCTTTCGGGCTGTCTTGATAAAGGCAGCAAGGTCGATTCCGATCTTTGTCTGGAATTCCTTGTCTTTGATGAATTCATTGAGTTTTTCGACCAGACCAGCTTGATCTTCGGCTTGAATGGGTTCAAAATCCACCATCTTTGCCAGGCTGGACTTGATTTTAAAGGACTTGAAGCTGTCAAAAGAGAAGCCCTCCTTGAGAAATCCTCTGGTTCTGAAATTGGCGCGGTTTTCCCGCAGATCAAATCCCAAATTGACTTCCTCATCCATGCGGACATAGACAATATCCGGATTTTTTGGATAAATGGTTAAGCCATTCCATCCCGATTTGATGTCCATGGGAAGTCCCTCTGTCAGTTTTTACCAGGTTTTGCCGCCGTCTG
>JAUWVG010000243.1 GCA_030617525.1 Candidatus Aminicenantota bacterium
GAGTTACAGATACAATCCCAAGGATAAAAATAGCAATCAATACTTCAATTAATGAAAATCCTTTCTGTGGATTTTTCTGGTTCTGTATCGCTTTCACGACGTTCAAATTGCACTTCTCCTCATTAAGGATCTCTCAAATAGCCTGAACTATTCATAAATTTAGCCGACACCAAGATATATTTTCATTATAATCATCCTATTACTCAATTCATCTAGCAGCATTATGATTGAAACATTTTCCAAAACTTTTTCTAAGAATAAGCCGGTCAAATTTACCTTCCAGGCAAGCCGATCTCACTGCATCGGCCTCGTTGTAGCCTGTTCGTGGTACATTAGTACAGCTTCACAGGCCACTGCCTCGCCGCTACAGCAACCTCGACTCGTGAATAATCCAGGATAGATACGTTTCAATATATGACCATTATTCTTTTATGGGGCAGCACAGTCCATACTCCGAGGGGATGAATAGACAGGTGATATTTTCTAGTCCACTCTCCCCCGAGTACTAAAAAACCCTCACCCCTTTCGATTAATCGCTTTCATAAAAATGTCTGATTCCGAGGGGATAAAGAATACCATGAACTGAAATTGTGTCCATTTTTAGGTCATTGTTGTCATTATTTTTGTTGACAACAAACTTTTTTATATGATAGTGTCGATTATCGTGCTTTATTTTTTTAAAATTATTATTTAGCAAAATTCATTTGCTAACCGACTAAACAGAAAAATGAATAGACGGGAATTTCTTTTACTGGCCGGGAGTGCCGCCCTTGCTTCTCCTATAGGAATGCGCGCACAAAAATTGGATACAGGATCAGGTTTTTTGGATCCAGGTTCACTCCCAGATCGATTTTGTGCACCCAGCAAACATATTGAAATCCTCTCTCCGCATTACACATGGTACACTGAAGAACGCTGGTCTGCTGGACCGGAGTATGCATTTACAAAGCCATTGAGAGGATATTACAACTCTGGAAATCCTGATATCGAAACGGCCCAAAACACGGAGAAAGAGTCGTACGGGATTGGGGTTGATGTTGTAGCCTGGTGGGGGCCGGGAGACATCTCCTACGATTTATTCAAGCAGGGATACTTAAAGGCGCGCAATTTTGAGAACAGACCATTCTGTTTTCTCTACGAAATCATAAGCAGACTCCCTGGTACAGGATATGGAGATTTTGATTTTAATGATCCCAAAAATGTTCAGGGATTTCTTGACGACATTGATTACCTGGAGAAGAATTATTTTTGGTACCCCAATTATTACAGAATAAACGGCAAACCGGTGATCTATATCTGGTGGAAAGGCCTGAAGAACTTTGATTATGTCAGTTGGAAAATCAAAGACAGGGTCGCTTTAATCGGAAGCGTTGAATTACTTTACCCTCCGAAAGAACATGAGACGGAGAGACTCCATGCCCTCAATTGGTTTGACGCCATCAGCCAATACGGTATCAACCCCATTACAGTGGCAAAGGAATACGGAAAGATTTCAGATGAATTTATCCGAAAATACACATATATTATTCTCACTTGGGATTATCTCATTAAAAAATACAACCCCAACCTGGAATTGATTCTCCCCATTCAGTATGCTTATCAGGACCATAGAGGATGGGTGGATCAAAATGATGGAAAAAACCGGACTCTGCATCATGACCCCACTCAGTCGGAAAAATTCACCAAAGTGACCCGTCTCCTTGCGGAAAAGCTTAACTGTATAAATAAATGTATGCTGGTCAGCTATAACGAACACTGGGAGGGACATGGTGCCGAACCAAGCTACAATTATGGGGATATGTGGTTATCTCTTATCAAAAGATTTTTCAAACACAATGAATCTTTCCATCTTAAGTCTAAACTTCTTCGAGATCCAACTCGTATGAGAGAGTACAAGAAACTGGGTGCCAGGGAAATAAGATAATTTAATTCCTCTTTTTTAAAAAAAGATTTCTGACCCTCGAATTCGTTACATAAAGACCTGTGATCCTACCGCTTTTATCCCTGCCAACAGTCATTTTTCTTATGAATGATGTGCGGCACAAATATTCATCTTTCCTGAGGTTTTCAAGTCTGAATTCACCATGCCGAGTGTGGTAGCCTACGAGTTGATCGTCTTTAACACTGAATGTGTACTGAGTATGCAATTCAGAAGACCAGTATTGTCCGGCAATTTCGAAAAGTTCTTTCGCTGTTGGCACGTATTTGACTGTTTTTGATCCGCTATACTCACGTCCTCTCTGGACCATCGTATATGTATTTTTGTTGGAATCATCGAAGTCAATTTTAATTTGCTGCCTGTTATTAAAGAAAGTGGAAGGATTGGCGGCCAATAATCTCACTCTTCCCTGTCCGGTTGATTGGCAGAAGAAAGCGTCTTCTTCTCTAAAAAAATCAATTTGCCTGTCGGCATCTTCAATCACCGTATAGGTGCCGGCATATTTATCAAACACTGAAGGATCAATTTTTACCGCCTTCATTTCAAATTTTGTAACTTCTTCAAAAGGTTTATTGAGTAAAATATTAGTTATCGAATTCACTTTTCCTCCAGCCGAAGAAGAAGAAAAGTTCGTTAGGGCCACAATTTCAAGTTTTCTTTCCGGATAGGTACAGGCATACGCTCGAAAACCCCCAATCGATCCGCTGTGGGAAATCCTTTTTTCCCCCCGGTATGACTCAACCCGTACTCCAAAGGCATAATCATTTGGTTGACCATTATTGAGATCGTCAACCGTTTGCATCATCAAAAAAGCGTCTTTCCAGCCCTCCTGAGGCTGATAGTAATTCCTGTACCACTTTAGCAAATCGAGCGTTGTGGAATGAACATTTCCCGACCCAGTGTATCCCCAGTATTCAACCTCTCGAATAAATCCTCTCTCTTTTGAGCCATTATAGGATGTGGCATTATTAGGAACGACCCTGTCATACCTATCCTCAACATATGTGTCATTCAAACCAAGCGGTTCAAAAATCTCTTTCTTCATCCATGTACTAAACTTTTCTCCGCTTATCTTTTCTATCAGAATTGCCATCAAAATATAGCCGGTATTGCAGTACATGTATTCATCACCCGGAACAAAGTTCAAATCTCTTTGATCAAGCATGAATCTCAAAAGATCTTCATTTGTTCTTGCATCATTTCCGCGCCACCCGGCAATTGCAAGCATTGAATGGAGGCTTCGCATTCCACCCGTATGGTGAAGCATATGACGGATGGTTACGGTCTGACCAAAATCAGGCAGATCAGGGATATGTTTTCTCACATCATCATCCACTGACAGTTTCCCCTCCATATGAAGTCTGACAATTCCTAGTGCGGTAAACTGTTTTGAAACCGAGGCAATATTAAACTTCGTCCCGGTAGTGTTTGGCACAAGATACTCAAGACTTGCCAATCCATAGGCTTTTGAAAAGATCAGCTTGCCATCCAAAACTATCCCCACAGCACCTCCGGGATGGTTGGGCACATTCCATTCAATAAAAAGCCGGTCAATGTCCTCCTCAACCGAACGGTCGAGCTGTGCGGATACCGTTAGCGTAAACACAAAAATCAGTAAAAATAACAGTGTTTTTTTCATACACACCTTATATGTTACAGATTATTGGAAGTCAAGATTCTCCTTTTCTTTGTGAGCATTTCCATTTCTGTGATTTATTTAGAGTTCTGGGAAGATGATGGAGAAATCATTGAAGAAAAAATATGAAGAGGATGGAAAAAGCGACATCCGAGGATTTAGCCTTACCAAGTTGCTCATTGAGGGAAGCCGACAAAGTCGGCCACTGAGTATGTCTGAGCACGAAATGGATTAAGAAAAGTGGTACGCGTCTTCTTGGAAATTCTCTCTTTAGTGAGCAAGGTTTACACGCGGAGTTACGGAGGCGCCGAGAGGAACGATGAGGGAATGGCGTTAAAAATCCGAGTGGAGCGCTTCCACCTTTTCAGATTTATTCTTACTTGATTTCTTTTCACTTTTTTGAACTCATTCTTGAAAATCACGGAATGGGGACAACAGAAAGTACTGAAAAGCCGCCGTGGAACATGTCGTTTTGAGTGTGATACACTGGTCCCCAGAAGGAGAATACCATGAAAATCTGCAGTTTTAATGTCAATTCTATTAGAGCCAGGAAGGATCTTATCCTGGCATGGCTGGACAACAGGAATAATGACATCGATGTCCTGTGCTTTCAGGAACTGAAAACAGTTGATGAGGGTTTCCCCTTTGAAGATTTTGAAAGACTCGGCTATCAATGCCTGGTTTACGGCCAGAAGGCGTACAATGGAGTGGCTATCTGCACAAAAATAGCACCTGATAACTCCAGCAAAGGATTCGGTATAAAAAATTTGGACGATCAAAAGAGGATCATTGCTGCAAAAATCAATGGAATACAACTCATCAACATCTATGTACCGCGAGGAGGTCAGCCAGGGGAAGACAAATTCAAATATAAACAAGAATGGTATAAAAATTTTATCGAGTATCTTAATGCCCGATATTCTCCTGAAAATCCCATCGTCATCCTTGGAGATTTTAATGTTGCCCATGAAGATCTCGATGTCTATTCTCAAGACGAATTGACAGGAACTATCGGAGTTTTACCTGAAGAAAGAGCCGCTTTCAAAAGACTCCTGGAATGGAATCTGATCGATACCTACAGGTATCTCCATCCTGATAAAATTCAATTCACTTGGTGGGATTATATCGGCGGTGCCATCTGGAAGGACCAGGGCCTGCGTATCGATTATGTCTTATGTACAGAAACTTTACTGAAAAAGCTGAAAAATATCGAAGTTGACCTCTGGCC
>JAUWVG010000200.1 GCA_030617525.1 Candidatus Aminicenantota bacterium
CGTCAAATTGATTCTAATATCTAATATTATCGCCTGGCCGCTGACCTATTTTCTCCTCAAACAGTTTCTTCAGTGGGGCTGGGCCTATACGACCGATATCACTCTGACAAGTTTTCTCTTCGCTTCTGGTCTCTCTTTAACAACAGCCATTTTCTCTGTGATCTTTCAATCCGTAAAAGTCGCTCAAGCCAATCCCGTGCAGGCGCTCAAGTATGAGTAAACAACATAAAGAAGCATCTTCATATCCAAGTTAAAAGAATGAGTTCCGTGAAGTGATAAGAAATCACGCGTAGTTTTCCCCAGCGAGGAAAACTCGCTCGATTCCGTTCATTGCTCTCATCGGGGTCAGGCTTCGTTAAGCATCAAGGTCTCAATCGGACATTCTATCACTGCGCAGTCTGCCTAATGAAGCCTGACCCCAAAATTTACCGTCCTCCATACGGATTTCTCTATCATCTTCCCAGAACTCTGAATGGATCACGGAAATAGGGATGCTTGCCATGTGCTTTGTTTTGTTGAATTTTTTCTATGGTTGATTTATCATATTTTTGTGAAATTCATGAAAATGTTTGCGCGGTGTCCATCATGGGATGTGAGGATGATTTGAGAAAACTAGCAGTGGTGGCCGTTCTTTTTGTATTTATGATTTGTTCTTATCTTTGGAGTCAGGAAGAAGATCTTATCAAGATTGATGCAACGATTAGTCCCAGACGCCTTTCAAAGGGAAATGAAGGGAAAGTCGTTCTTAAGTTCCGCGTAAAAGAAGGCATCACTATAAATCCGCAGCCTTCCTTTACAATAGAGCTGAGTTCGTCAGAGGAACTTGTTTTTTCCAAGAATTTTTTTACAGCATCCGACTTTGAAATTGAAATATTGGAAGAGGAAGGAAAGGAATATCTGGTTTTTACTAATCAGATTGAGATCCCTTTTTCTGTCAGTGATGAAGCCGTGAAGGGGATGCATGCCCTTGAAGGAACGGTCAAATATTTTGCTTTTTCCAAAGCTGAAAATTGGTGTTTGAAAACAACATCTTTGTTTACTGCCTCATTCTATACCCGCTAAGTATTCATAAAAAATGCCGACTCCTGTCATTGCGAGAAGCAAAGCGACGTGGCAATCTCATTTGTAGAGATCGCTTCGCTGTGCTCGCGATGACAAGGTCAGGTCACCACACTCTCTGCGATCGTTTGTTACGAGGAGCAAAGGAGATTCCTTCGCTTTGCTCGGAACAGGCTTGGCAATCTCATGGGCCGATGCCTCGCATCTGTAGCAACCTCGGCCCGTGAATAGTTTCCTCTAGAGCCAGTCGTTATTTTTGTACCAATCTATTGTTTCTTGTATGGCATCTTCAAATGATAGGAGTGGAGTAAATCCAAGTTTTTCCTGGGCCGCCTCTGTATTGACAATCCAGGCAGATTGTTTCATTTCAAAATACTTTTCTCGACTGAGGATGCTGGGATTGTTGCTGATTTTTCCTAAAAATTCAGCAATGAGATATACCGGGTACAGGGTGCAGAGAGGTAGTTTTATTTTCCTGAGATTTACGTCCAGAGCTTTTCCGGCAGCCAGTCCCAATTCGTCCCAACTGCGGGGAACTGGATCAGCCACGTGGAATATTTCTCCACTTTTTAAAGATCCCTTTATTGAGAGGTCAAAGGATTTGACCAGATCTTTCACATAACACAAACTGATGAGTCTCTTTCCTTTTCCTAAAGAAGGAAGGATTCCTTTTTTGATGAACCTAAAATAGGGGAGAAGAACAGGATCTTTTGGTCCAAATATAGTGGGAGCCCTTAATATGGTAAGAGGAATATGTCCCTTAAATCTGAGGGCTTCATTCTCAGATTCAAGTTTACTTTTTCCATAGTGTGTGATTGGAGCTGAAGGGCTATTCTCCCTGATCTGTTGGCCGTCGAAACTGGGCCCGCAGACGGCCTGGCTGCTTAAGAGAACCAGCCTCTTCAAGTTTATTTTTTGGGACCGCAATGCCTGTAAAAGACTTGCTGTCCCATGTTGGTTTACTGTATAATAATGAGCTGATTTGTTAGCTTTTGTGATACCAGCAATATGGAAAACAAAATCGATATCATTGGGAAGTGGAGGAATAGAAAATAAGTCTCCTTCAAGAATATGGATATCAAGGCTCTCCAGCCATTTCAGGTTTTTTCTGTTCCGGACTAGCGCATAAATGTCGGTGTTTTTCTGGTCAAGAAAATACTCGATCAAATGGCTTCCGATGAATCCTGTTCCTCCAGTGATGAAGATCTTCATTGATCAAATTGTATGGAATTCAGCGATTTTGGTCAAATAGCAATAGAACATAAAAGAAATAAATGATTTTTTTTGCTAGAATGAAAATAAGAACCAAATCTCTTTATGGAGGTCATAGTGGGCCTTTTTGACAAGTGTTTTAATTTTACTCGTGCAGAAGAGGCCATGCAGATTGGGATGTACCCGTACTTTTCACCTATTCAAAAGGTGAGAGGAAATACAGTAAGAGTTGACGGTAAGAAGATGATCATGGTGGGATCGAATAATTATCTGGGACTGCTTGACTATCCAAGAGTACAGAGGGCAGCGAGAAAAGCAGTAACGAGATACGGCGTGGCGACATGCGGATCACGGTTTTTAAACGGAACTCTGGATATTCATGTTGAACTGGAAAAGAGGCTTGCAAAATTTTTAGGGAAAGAAGAAGCCCTGGTCTTCAGTACGGGATTCCAAACGAATTTGGGGATTATCTCGACTTTAGCCGGCAAGGGTGATGCTATTTTTGCTGACCGAGGTGACCATGCGAGTATTGTAGACGCCTGCCGGCTTTCCTTCGCGACCGTCTATAAGTTCAAGCACAATGATATGAATGATCTTGAACGATTGATTGTTTCAGAAGAAAAAGAGGCCGGGAAGCTGATTGTTATTGATGGAGTCTTCAGTATGGAGGGGGATCTATCGAATCTTCCTGGAATTATAAAAATCGCCAAAAAATATGATGCCAAGATTTTGGTTGACGATGCGCACGGCGTTGGTGTCATGGGAAAAAACGGCAGAGGGACGGCTGAGCATTTTGGCCTTGAACATGAGATTGATATTGTGATGGGAACATTCAGCAAGTCTTTTGCTTCCTTGGGAGGGTATGTTGCAGGTGAGAAGAAAGTCATTCAATACATAAAACATCATGCTCGGTCATTGATTTTTTCTGCCAGCATGACTCCATCCTCAGTGGCAACAGTCCTGGCCACGCTTGAAGTCATAGAAACTGAACCTGAACGCAGGGAAAAGTTGTGGGCCATAACGAAAAAAATGAAATCAGGATTTGAAGACATGGGCTACGATACAGGGCCAACAGAAACTCCTATCATTCCTGTTATTGTAGGCAATGACGAATTGACGTTTATGCTGTGGAAGATGCTCAGGAACGATGGAATCTTCACCAATCCTGTCATATATCCGGCTGTTCCCAAAGACCAAACCCTTATTCGAACGAGTTATTCTGCGTCCCACACTGAAATCGAGTTGAATAAAGTACTTTTTTCCTTTGAGAAAAACGGTAAAAAATTAGGACTTTTGAAGTAATTGAAACAAATTTATAATCTTCGAGTTTAATAAATGATGAAAAAAAAGATAGCTTTAAGCATATTTATTCTTGTTGCTTGTTTTTCCTTTTTGAGAGGAGCCCAAATGGCGGCTCAAATCCTCCCCGTTGACCAAATCAAGGCCGGTATGAAAGGGAAAGGCAGGACTGTGTTTTCCGGAAACAAAATTGAAGAGTTCAATGTTGAGATTTTGGGGATTCTCCGTAATTGGCAGCCGAAGAAGGATTTGATTCTGGCACGGCTTGATGGAGGTCCGCTTGAAAGAACAGGTGTTATGGAAGGGATGAGCGGTAGTCCTGTTTACATTGACGGCAAATTGATAGGAGCTATCTCTTACAGTATTGCGGCCTTTCCTAAAGATGCCTTGTCCGGGATCACTCCCATCGAAGAGATGCTGAAGATTGAAGAAAGAGAGCTTCCCAAATTTTCATTTTCAACAAGTATTCCAGTGAAGAAGCATATGACTTTGGACGATCTTTTTGAGATTCAAAAGGAATATTTAAATGCCAATTCTGCAAGTGTGGTTCGAGGACAGACGTTAACTCCATTAAGTATCCCTCTTGTTTTCAGCGGATTTTCTCCCAAGGTGCTCGAGAAGGCTGCGCCATTTTTCACGCGCATTGGTTTTGCACCAATCAGTGCAGGTCTCTCAGGTCAGGCCTTGAATAAAGTCTCTTATCAGGATTTAAGGCTTCGCGGAGGCGATGCTGTTGGCGCTCAGCTGATCTCGGGTGATATGGAAATGACAGCCGTCGGTACGGTCACGTATGTTGAAGGGGACAAAGTGCTGGCCTTTGGCCATCCTCTGTATAATTTAGGTGGTGTTGATTTTATCATGACTAAAGCGAAAGTCTTGACGGTTGTTCCCAGTTTGCAGACATCGTCCAAGCTTGCTGTCACGGATATTCCCGTGGGTCGTTTTACTCAGGACCGCAATGCCGGTATTTTTGGGGAACTTGGAAAAAGTCCAAAGCTTATCCCAATAAATATCAGACTTCTCAACGACCAAAATGAAAAAACCTACACAGTCAATGTTGTTGAAGATAAAATCCTGACCCCTTCCTTGGTCAATGTTGTTATTAACAATATCCTCTATGCCGAAGAGAGGGCCATAGGGGATCTTTCGCTTGACTTTAGAGGGACGGTTTTTCTGGAAAACGGAATGAACATTCGTCTTGAGGATCTTTTTTCCGGAAATTATGACTCCTCAGCGACAAATCTTTCGAGCCTCGTGGCTTCAATCGTATTTTATCTGACAAGCAATGAGTTTAGAGATTTATCCATCCATAGGATCGATCTTACTATTAGGGCTTATGAAGGAGTAAAAATTGCATTCCTGGATAAGGTAATGCTGGACAAGTATGATGTCTCTCCTGGGGAAAGGATCCAAATCAAAATATATACACGGAATTTCCGTGGAGAAGGCGCACTGCAGGATGGGATCTCGTTTCAGGCACCCAACCTGCCTTCAGGTTCAGAATTTTATCTTGTGGTTGCCGATTCAATGTCTTTGCGGCAGGTTGAGTTGGGGCAGTATCAGACTCAAACATTCATGCCCAGGAACCTCAACCAACTGATCAGACTTTTGAGCAGTCTGCGCAAAAATAACCGCATTTACGTCAAAATCATTGGTTCAAAACCCGGCCTGTTTCTTAAAGGAGAGGAACTGCCAAACCTGCCCTTAACAATGAAATCGATGTTCTCTTCGTCCCGTGCGGCGAGTTCTGCGCCCACAGAACTCAAGACATCTACGCTTGGTCAATATCAAATACCGGTGCCTTTTGTTTTCCGGGGGCTCTCGGTGATTCCGATTAAAATAAAATAAGAAATAGAAACAGAAAAAGTTTCTGGAAAAGTAGGAGATTTTTTTTATGAAAAAATTGCGTTAT
>JAUWVG010000134.1 GCA_030617525.1 Candidatus Aminicenantota bacterium
TTCAGATGTGTATGATGGGGCCACCATCAGCGCCGTAGTTGCATTGAGTGAAAAATCCATAGCAGCAAACAGCACGTCCATCGAATTCCCTGATTTTACACGCGGCAAATGGAAAACGCGCAAACCCCTGGGAATTGTCACAACTTAATAAGGAGGCCAAAATGAACAAAACAAAAAAAAGGATTCTTTTAATCACAGCTTCACTCTTCTGTGTTGTCTTTTCTTTCTGTCTGCTCCAAGCACAAGATCAATCTGAAGAACAAAAAGAATCAAAATACTGGACGGTTGAAGGATACCGCCATGGACCGAGCTTTTTTCCCAGAAGTTTTTATGAGGAGATAAAACCTCTTCAAGAGGGTGTTTTGGATTATAAACACTATCATACTTACACCGAGATGGTCTGGTGGTTTAAAAAGTGGGCCAAAGACTATCCAAACCTTGTTGATCTGTATGTCGCCGCACAAAGTTTTGGCGGTCGGGATATTTACCAGCTCACTGTGACAAACAAAAAAACAGGAAAAGATACCGATAAACCCGCAATGTTCATTGACGGAAACCGCCACTCAGGTGAAGTCACAGCGGCTGAATCCGCTTTTTGGATGCTTGATTATATGCTGAAAAATTACGGCCAAGATCCCGAAATAACACGACTCTTGGATAAGTTTGCCTTTTATTTTCGGCCAAAAAACAATCCGGACGGAAGCTTGCTCTATTTACAAACAGCTCAAAGTCTGCGCAGCACGATCCGCCCTTACGACAATGATGGTGACGGACTTCTGGACGAGGATCCATCCGAAGATTTAGATGGAGATGGACGAAGCCTCCAGATGCGTGTCAAGGTGCCTAAAGGAGAAGGAACCTATATCATAGATCCCAGAGATCCCAAAGGACGTTTAATGACTCGAGCAAGTAGTGGAGAAGGCGACTATAACGTGATGTCTGAAGGTATAGACAATGACGGCGACGGACGAGTCAATGAAGATGGCATAGGAGGGCTTGATCTTCACAGAAATTACCCTGAGAATTGGCGTCCTATGGAGGAAGCTACGGGTCGCGGTTGGACCCAGCGAGGCGCCGGAGCCTACCCTCTCTCTGAAGTGGAAACACGCTCTCTAGTTGTGTTCTTGCTCGAACACCCGAATATTTCTATCATGAATACAATGGACACTACAGTACCCATGCACCTCAGGCCTCCTTCGACATCTCCCAGTGAGGAGCGTATGTATCCTGAAGATCTTGATTTGTATAAATACTTTGACGATAAAGGCCGCGAGATAACCGGATATGAAAGAGCCGGAGATGTGTACCAGGACTACGGCAGAGGACGCCCATTATTCGGACACAGCCCGGATTTCGGATACTGGTATTATGGCTCTATCTGGTATGGTGACGAACTCTGGAATGGTGGAAGGATCGGCGATTATGATGAAAACGGCACATCGGACGACTGGGATAGAATCCAGTATAACGATAAAGAGTTAACCGTAAGCCGTTTCAGAGAATGGACCAAGATTATTCATCCTGAATACGGTGAGGTCGAAGTTGGCGGTTGGGATTCTAAATTTATGCGTCAAAATCCACCTCCTGAACTTCTTGAAATATGGATTGAAAAAGAGGCCCGATTCAACCTGATGCTAGCCGGCAGTCTTCCCGAGGTTGTGATCCATGATCCTCAAATCAAAGTCAAAGACGGTGAATTCACTATAGACATCGAAGTCGAAAATAAGGGTTTTATCCCAACAGCTCTTTTGCAGGCCCAGCTTGTTAAAATTGTCCGCCCAGACAGAATCACGCTGGAATTTCCCGAAGGAATGCTGCCTGTACGCCGCTCACAAAGAGGTCAATTCGGGGGTATGGGCACAAGAGGACAACAACCGGCCGAAAAACAGGAACCTCAAGAAAAATCTAAGGTTGAAATGCTTGCACCGTCAAAAATCCTCAATTATGTGGACATCGACCGGATACCTGGAAACGACACCGTTAAAGTGACATTCAAACTCCGGCTCAACGGCATCGACAGCACGGAATGCACCATCAAATACTCCTCCACACGAGGTGGTGTTATCTCAAAGGATATAAAGATCGGAAGATAACCTTTTTTATTTTCAAGGATGATTCACAAGCCCAGGTTGCTGCGGATGCACGACATCGGTCCATGAAGTTCATCACGAACGCAGTGTGGCGATCTCATTTGTAGAGATTACCACGTCGCAGGGCTCCTCGTAATGACAGAGAGAGATCGCTTTGCTGTGCTCGCAAAAACAGAGCGATATTTGATATTAACTGGCTAACAAATAATGAATAGAAACCTTAGACTTTTTGTTTTGATATTCTTCTTTTTCTCCGGCCTAAGTGGATTGATTTACGAAATCTTATGGACAAGGATGCTCGTGAAGATCATGGGGGGAGCCCCTTTTGCCGTATCTATCATTCTGACTATTTTCATGGGAGGATTAGGTCTGGGCAGTTACTTAGCAAGTTTAAAAATTGATTCTATTAAAAACCCTCTCAAACTGCTTCAGATTTACGGGAAGTTGGAGTTGATCATCGGCGCTTATGGACTTGCCTTACCTCTATTAATCTCTGTATTCAAACCTCTTCAGACAATCCTCTATAACCAGCTTTTCAATAACTTTTTGCTATATAATATCTTAACATTTATTTTGAGTTTTATCCTTTTAGCAATTCCGATTATCTGCATGGGGGCTACACTTCCCATATTGTGCCGATTCTACACAACCGGACTCTCGCACCTGGGTACTCAAACGGGAAGACTTTACGGCTTAAATACTGTTGGCGCTGCAGCGGGTGCCTTAGCCTGTGGATTCTGGCTCATCAACCTTTTAGGTATAACAGGCACCCTGATCTTTGCGGTTTTGATCAACAGCATTATTGGCTTCTCCTGTCTTTTTTTATATTCCAAGGCCGGGACAAAAGAAAAAAAAGATGTCCGGTCTTTTAAAAAGAATACAAGTCAAACAGAAGAGATTTCTTCAGGAACGAGTCTTCCGGCCTCAAAAATCCCTTATAAAGGAGCCCTTGTTATCTTTATTGTTACAGGATTTTGTGCTATGGCCTATGAAGTCATTTGGACAAAATTACTGAGTTTAATAGTGGGTCCTACAACCTACTCATTCACCATTGTCCTTGTCACTTTTATAACCGGACTCGCTTTAGGGAGTATGTTTTTTGGATGGCTTGCTGATAAAACCGGAGAACCTGCAAAACTATTAGTGTTTACACAGATTTGTGCTGCTTTACTTGTTTTGGGTGTCAGTCAGCTTTTAGGGAACAGCCA
This sequence comes from Candidatus Aminicenantota bacterium, assembly GCA_030617525.1. Taxonomy (GTDB): domain Bacteria; phylum Acidobacteriota; class Aminicenantia; order Aminicenantales; family Aminicenantaceae; genus JAUWVG01. Next base: position 3,299 of record JAUWVG010000134.1, read on the forward strand.
ACTTTTTTTCGCAAAGTTGATTTTTAATTTAAAAGATCAGTTTGTCTTATTGACCCTGTCTAAAGCCCTCCTTTTATTTTCCTTCATGATCCTTCCAACGCTGTGTCTTGGAGCAGCGTTTCCTCTAGTCATAAAAATTTACACACAATCCATCCACAAAGTCGGGAAGTCTATTGGAGTCGCTTATTCCCTAAACACTGTTGGAGCCGTACTCGGATCATTCTGTGCTGGATTTATTTTAATTCCGCTTTTAGGAAAAGAAAATGGCTTGAGTTATGTCGTCGCATTTCAGATTTTTACAACATTGATTATAGCCGGGATTTACTTTGGTAAGAAAAGCAGATTTACATTTGGCCTTGCTGCTGTGTTAGCCATATCCGGATTAATTTTCTGTTTAAATTTCCCTGATTGGAACCACAGTCTGCTTTCGAGCGGCAAATACTTTCGTTTCTCTTATTTCGAGACCGCAATAAAGGACAGCGGCTGGATCAAATCCCTGCTGCATGGTCCCAAAATACTGGAAAAATATGACAGAGGAAAAGTCATCTATTATGGTGAGGGAATTGGAGGTTTTACTTCCGTGATAGAAACTCCGGACGCGCTTGGCAACATGGAATATTCCATGACAAACAGCGGGAAAATGGACGCTTCTTCAAGAGGAGACATGAAGACTCAGACACTCTGCATCCATTTTCCTCTACTTTTTCATCCTGCTCCCAAATCGGTTATGATCCTTGGATTGGCAAGCGGAATAACAGCTGGAGAGGCGCTTTATTATCCCATAGAAAACTGCGATGTCCTTGAGATCAATCATCAAGTCGTTGAAGCTAGCAAGTTTTTCTTGCCCTGGAATAGTGATGTTCTTTCCAGTTCAAAGACAAATCTTATCATCCAGGATGCACGAGCACATCTTCAACTTACCCATAAGAAATATGATGTTATCGTATCAGAACCTTCCAATCCATGGATGGCCGGACTCGCGGCGCTTTTCACCAGAAATATGTTTGACTTGGCGAAAAAAAAACTGAACAACAGTGGAATTTTTGTCCAGTGGCTCCACTCCTATAATATGGATTGGGACACCTTAGCGCTTATCGGCCGAACCTTTGCCCAGGTCTTTCCCCACAGCATATTAATTTCAACAAGCCCTCTTTCCTTTGGACGAGATTACCTCTTGATTGGATTCAAAGAGAAATTTGGACTCGATCTAAAGATTGCCAGAAAGAACCTTATCTATTTGCAGAATTCAAAAAATGTTAGTCTCTCAGATCCTAAATTGCTGTTCCGGTTTATTGTATCAGAGGACCTTCAAGATCTCTTCGGCAAAGGTCCCATAAATACAGACAATCGGCCTCGGCTTGAATATGCGGCACCAAAACTGATGCATCTCTCCGACGAAAAAATAACTCAAAAGCTTATTTCAAAAAGAGGGATTCGCCCTGAGACACGTCAAATCGTGTCTTTTGTCCTCAATGATATTGATGCACAAATAGATTTTGCGCGATATGCCTTATCCCTATTCATGCCCTTTCCCAATATGGTTGATTTATCGAAAGCTACATCATCTCAGAAAGAAATTTATTTTAAACTCATGGAAACATATTGTTCTAAAAATGTGATAGATTATTCCATCCTGATGAATTCAGAACTCCAAAACAAATGCCGCTTGGTCCAGATCGAAACCATAGAAAACAAGATCGATTTGATGCCTGATAAAGCAGAGTCCACCTTTTATTTGGCTAATCTTTATTTAGAATTAGGCCGTCAGGATGAAGCCATCCACAACTATTCCCTTTCACTGCAATTATGGCCAAATAATGCATATGCTCACAATAACCTTGGATACCTTCTGATTCTGGACGGAAATTTTGATAGAGCTATTTCGCATTTTACGCAGGCAATAGACTTAAAGCACGACTTTCCTGAAGCCTATAGAAATAAAGGTTTCACCTTAACAAAGCAGGGAAAATACCAAGAAGCATCTGAAGAATATCAAAAAGCCATACACCTGCTGCCAAAAAATCATACTCTTCACAATGATCTGGGTGTTATTCTTTCAAGATTAGGAAAATTGGATGAAGCCATCAAACACTTTCAAGAAGCCATTCGCATTAAACCTGACTTTGCCGAAGCACAAAGGAACCTCAGGATCGCACTTCAACGATAAATAAGAACAAATTATTGGATTAATCCAATTAAATGGATTCTATCGTCGGGAAATTTTTTATAACTAAAACTTAACATACTGATTTATAAGGCATTTAAGACAAGACATAGTTTGGCATAAATATTGCTCTAATTAAAATGTGTCAGAAAGTAATTTTGATGGGAATTGTCAGATTCAAATAATTTCAATGAAAAATAAAAGTTATAGGAGAGGAGGTGCAAATCGGACAGTAAGAAATAAAAAAAAGATAAAAGTTGGGGTGAAATCTTTCACTCCAGGGGATGATTAAAAGTTACTAAAATGGAGAGAATTTTGAAAAAAATATTTATTATTTTTTGTATGCTTTTTCTGGTAGCCGGGCTATCCAATGCCCAGGAACGGGGTGCTATCAAAGGAAAAGTGGTCGATCAAGATGGTGTTGCTCTTCCTGGAGTTGGCGTGAGCCTAACGGGAGACAAGATCGCACCCAGAGATGCGGTCACATCTGATCAGGGGAATTTCAGGTTTTTGAACCTTCCTGTTGGAACGGACTACACACTCATCATCGAACTTGCCGGCTTCCAAACGATCACACATGAGGGACTGAATGTCTCTTTTGGTAGAGATATCAATTTAGAACTCGTGCTCGAGCAATCAGCACTCGAAGAGTCCATCACGGTCGTGGGACAAACTCCGACCATTGATTCCAAAAAAACCCAGGTTGGAGTTAATATCACAGACGAAATGATCATGAGCATGCCAACCGCACGAAATCCCTGGGTCATCATGGCCATGGTCCCCGGAATGCTGATTAGTAAAGAAGACGTCGGTGGGAATGAGGGAGGACAACAGTCCGATTATTCCGGACATGGAAGCTCTGGCAGAGATAATACCTGGAGCATCGACGGTGCCAACATCACGGATAATTCGGCACTGGGTGCTGCTCCCGCTTATGTCAATATTGCCGGTTACGAAGAAGTGCAGATCAACTATGGCAATAATGACATCAAATCAATGACGGGTGGCGTTCAGCTCAATATCATCAGCAAAAGTGGCGGACATGCATTGTCTGGGACCTTTTACCTGGATGTGT
>JAUWVG010000483.1 GCA_030617525.1 Candidatus Aminicenantota bacterium
TTTTTCCAGAATGGAGTGATCACAACGTTCCATAGATTAGGCCGGCAGGATATTAAAAGACTGGAGAGGGAACTCAAGCAGTTTTCAAAAATTCGGCCCATTGCATTGGTTTTACCTTCTCTCTACAGGGAATATTCCAGCGGAGCGCTGCCTAATATTTTGGCGATTTTAAAAAAAGTCCAATATTTGAATGAAATTGTCCTCTGTTTGGATAAGGCCAGCGAATCTCAGTTTCAAAAAGTTAAAAATTGTTTTTCTGCTTTTAAAAAATTGTCTATTATCTGGAATGATGGACCCCGAATGAAAGAGCTCTATACTCTTCTTGAAGACAATAACGTAAGTCCTGGAAAGGAGGGCAAAGGGCGTGCTGTTTGGATGTCTCTAGGTTATGTTCTGGCTGGCAGCAAAAGCAGGGTTATTGCAGTGCATGACTGCGATATTGTCAACTATAATCAGGAACTTCTAGCGCGCCTCTGTTATCCTGTGGCCTCTCCAAATACAGAGATTGAATTCTGCAAGGGATATTACAGCCGTGTCACAGACCGTTTATACGGACGGGCGACCCGGTTGTTTTTTACACCGTTCGTTCGGGCACTTCAGACGATTTTGGGATACCTTCCCTTTCTTGTCTATATCGACAGCTTCCGTTATGCTCTGGCTGGAGAGATAGCCATGCGCCGCGATCTGGCCATGGCCATGCGGATTCCCAATGATTGGGGACTGGAAGTGGGTACCCTTGCTGAAGTTTACAGGAATATGGCATTAAACCGAATCTGTCAGGTAGATATTGCCGAAACATATGAACACAAACATCAAGAACTTGTTCCCAGTGATCTGGAAAAAGGTATCTTGAAGATGAATGTGGATATCACCAAATCCATCTTCAGAAATTTAGCCCTCGAAGGGGTGGAGTTTTCTGTGGGTTTTTTTAAAACGTTAAGAAATATCTATCTTAAGGTTGCTCAAGAAACGGTCATCCGATATGAAAATGATGCCGCTATCAATGGATTGGATTTTGACCGGAACAGCGAGTTCTTATGTGTGGAAGAATTTGCACGGGGAATCGAGAAGGCAGGAAAAGAGTTTTGGGAGGATCCATCTGAGACTGTCCTGATCCCCAACTGGCATAGGATTACTGCTGCCATCCCCGAATTTTTCGACCGTTTGAAGGATGCTGTTAAAAACGATAATAAAAAAAAATGACACGATTTTAACGTATCGTCGTATATATTAAAGAGAGTCGAAACATTTTTGAGATAAATCAAGGAGAGGAAAAATGATTTTTCCAAAGAAAATTCTGGTGCTTTTTTTAGTCGTGGTTTTAGCAGGATCTCTGTTCTATTTTCTGGTGATAAAGCAGAGAATTTTCTCTTCCAAGAAAGAGACAATGGATAGCGTTTCAGAGGAGGTGGTGGAAACAACAGAAACTCCACTTCCTGTCAAAGTGAAAACTGTAAAGCGTGGGGAGCTTGTTATCGGGCTGAGATCTCCGGGAGAGGCAGTGACCGATAGAATGGTGGTCGTAAAAACTGAAGTCAGCGGGAAAGTGGAAGTGCTGTATGTCCGTGAGGGCCAGTTTGTGGAGAAGGGTCAACTGCTGGTTGATCTGGACGATAGAGAATTCCGTTTGGAAGTCGAGAGGGCTGAAGCTTCTCGGCTGAAAATTCTTTCGGAACTCATGCTCGATAACCAGTTTGCCGAGAAGAGCACCTCAGAGAATGCCTTATTTATTAAGAAAATTGAAGATGAAAAAAAGATATACGAAAGAGCTTATCAGCAATATCAGAAGAGCCTCATTTCTGAAGAAGAGTTTGATCGTGTTTTTAAGAAATTTGAGACCGTGATGATTGAATCAGGTCAAAAAAAAGACGAAATCCAGGCAGCCACCAAAGGACTGACACAGCAGGAAATAAGCCTTAAAAAAGCTCGGTTGAATTTAGAAAAAACAAGGGTTACTGCTCCATTTTCCGGAACTATCACGGAAATTAAAGTGTCAGAACAACAGCAAGTAACGGCGTTTTATGAACTTTTTACGGTTGTCAATACAAAACGTGTGAGCGTACATGCTAGAGTGTTGGAGAGTGAAATCGGGAAGATGCGGATTGGACGGGAAGTCAATTTATTTTTTAGTGCTTTTCCGGATGAGGTAATCAAGGGCAAAGTGAAAGTGGTCAGTCCTATCGTCAACAGTGAGGATAAAACATGCAAAGTTATCATTTCTATCGATAAATCCGAAGCAAACATTAAACCGGGAATGCATGCTGAAGTGGAAATCGAAGCTGATATTTTTGAGGATAGACTTCTTGTCCCCCAAGAAGCGATTGTTGTCAGGAGTGGAAAAAAAATGGTTTTTGTTGTTGAAGAGGACGTGGCGAGAAGAAGATATATCGAGACCGGACAGGAAAATGAATATTTTGCCGAGGTGCTTGAAAACACTGATGTCGATTCAGGTTTAAGAGAGGGTGATATTGTTATTGTAGAGGGGCATTACACTCTTGCCCAAAACGCTCGAGTGAGAATTTTGAATGACGAGTAAGAAGAGTATTTATTTGTACTCTTCAGCAAGCCTTCCTGCAACCATATATTCCTTTTTAGACATTTCTTGAATCCAGACGCGAATAGTTGGAAGTGGAGAACCAATGGATTCGTGAACTGCCTCCGTGATGGCTGTGAGGAGAGCTTTTTTTTGTTCAGTCGTCCGTCCCTCAAGCATGTGGATTTCAATAAGCGGCATTCTATACTCCTTT
>JAUWVG010000197.1 GCA_030617525.1 Candidatus Aminicenantota bacterium
AATTGCGTATATAGTAAGTGACACCTTAGGAGAAGCTAATATGAGTTTAAGAGACATCTTAGAAAAACTGGTTCAAGGGAACGCACCTATTCTTTTAAGTGACAGCAACAAGGACTGGGAAGCTGGCGCGCTTTTAGAGACATTGTCCGAACCGATGTTGAAAAGAGCCGCATATTTTCAGCCGGGCATGTACATTGCTGAAATCAACGAAGGTGGCTATCTCGGAACCGTGCTCTACAAAGTCAAACAGAAAGTACAAGAAGCGCAATTATAATTCATTCCATCAACTAAATTTCTCATCTATTCCAAGGAATCAATATCCGTACCTTGGATTGTTGTCTTTTTCTATATTAAAACGATTCCGAAACATTTATGAGATGAAATACGTATAACTCAATGTAAAACATCGATATTCCAATAGAATGGTGCGCAAAATATTTTTATCTCTCGTCAACCCTTTGGTTCAATTATCTGTCTTATAGTCAGACATAATGAACAATCAATCTGGGGACACAAAGAAGTCCTAAGGAGGAGACATGATTAAAAATTTTGTTAAAATTGCACTGCGGAATATTAAAAAACATAAAGGCTACTCCTTTATCAATATCACCGGGCTCGCTGTGGGGATGGCCTGCTGCCTTCTTATTACGATCTGGGTTCTAGATGAATTGAGCTATGACAAATTCCACGAAAATTCCCAGAATCTCTACAGAGTGGAAGAAAACCAGGACTACTCAGGCCGGGAATATCATGTGAATGTGACGCCTTATCCACTGGCTCCGGCGCTCAAAGACGAAGTCCCGGAAATTGAAGAGGCCACCAGGTATGTGTGGGCCGGAGGGAAACTCCTGAGATTCGGAGATATGGCATTTTTTGAAAATAACATCAGAGCGGTCGATCCCTCTTTCCTGAAGATGTTCGCTTTTCCATTAGCACAGGGAACAGTTGATGCAGCCCTCGAATCCCCCTATTCCATCGTCATCTCAAAAGAGATGAATGATAAATATTTCGGCTCTGAAGATTCTCTAGGGAAAACAATTTCAATCAACAATGAATTTGATTTTTTAGTGACAGGAGTATTGGATACCCTCCCACACAATTCAATCCTGCAGTTCGATTTCCTGATCCCCTATGAATTTCTCAAAACAACCAAAGCCACGGTCGAAAGCTTCGGAGCTAATTCAATCCTGACATTTGTTCGACTCCAGGACAATGTCACAGAACTCCAAGTCAACGACAAAATCCGGGAATTCATCAAAACACGCATACCTCAGAGCGGCACAACTCTTTTACTGATGCCTTTTACACGGGTCCACCTGCATGCATATTTTGGCTGGGACAGGGATCCTGGGGCTATACAGTACGTCTATATTTTTTCTATTATAGCGATGTTTGTTCTTATTATAGCCTGCATCAATTTCATGAATCTCTCCACGGCCCGCTCTGCCAACCGTGCAAAAGAAGTGGGACTTCGGAAAGTTGTCGGCGCACAAAAACATCACCTCATCCGGCAGTTCTATGGAGAATCGCTGGTGTATGCCTTTATCGCTTTAGTCTTCGCTATAATCTTCGTATCAATCCTGCTTCCTGTTTTCAGCAATCTTGCGGGGAAAGAATTGACATGGAGTGTTACAGGAATTGGCCCATTGCTATTGGGATTGATCGTTTTAACAATTTTTACCGGAGTTATTGCAGGAAGTTATCCCGCTCTGTTTTTGTCTACTTTTCAACCTGTAAAAGTCCTCAGGGGCGGCTTAAAATCCGGGGCTGCAAGCTCCAACTTTAGAAGAATACTTGTTGTTGTTCAATTTTCGCTGTCTATTCTTCTCATTTTAGGAACAACCATCGTCTATAAACAACTCCATTATATGAAACACAAGAATTTAGGATGGGACAAAGAACAGCTTCTCTATATTGTTCTAAGAGGAGACATTGGGAATTCTTATGAAACCTTAAAGACAGAATTGACTAAAGATCCCCGAATCATTGGTGTTTCAGCATCCAGCCATCTTCCCACCAATATCGGCAGTAACTCAGGAGGCGCCAGTTGGAATGGAAAAGATCCTGAGTTAAATGTTCTGATCAGCACGAGTGCTGTTGACTATGACTATATCGAAATACTCAAAATCGAGATGGCAGAAGGACGGAGTTTCTCAAAAGAATTCCCCGCTGATTTAACCACATCATTCATTGTCAATGAGGAAGTGGCAACAATAATGGAGAAAGAATCTGTCGTGGGTGAACGTTTCCGTTTTCAAGGAAGAGACGGCACAATTATCGGTGTGATGAAAAATTTTCATTTCCAATCTGTCCGCAGTACAATCGAACCTCTGGCTATACACATCAATCCTGATAATCTTCAGATCATGCTCATCCGGTTTGCCGCTGGTGATTTGACAGCATCTACAAAGTATCTCGAGGACACCTGGAGACAAATTGTGCCTAATTATCCTCTTGAATTCACATTTTTAGATGAACGTGTAGACCAGATGTACAGAACCGAAGAAAGGATAGGCACACTGCTTAAATATTTTGCCATCCTTGCTATCCTCATTGCCTGCTTAGGACTTTTCGGACTGGCCTCTTTTACAGCCGAACAGCGCACAAAAGAAATTGGGATTCGAAAAATCTTGGGAGCCAGTGCACCAAAAATCACCATAATGCTCTGCAAAGAATTTTTTGTTCTTGTCCTTGTCTCAAACACCGTTGCCATCCCTGCCGCCTATTTTCTCATGCGGAACTGGCTTCAGGGATATGCCTTCAGAACGGATCTCAATGGAGTTGTCTTTTTTGCAGCCATGGCACTAACTTTAACAATCGCACTGATCACTGTCAGTTTCCAGGCTGTGCGTGCCGCTTTGGCAAATCCTTCCGATTCGCTGCGATATGAATGATTAAGAAGTATAAGGAAAGGATTCGAGGATTCAAGGGTTCAAGGGGTCTAGTGAGAAGAAGAATCTTTTTTTATAAGAATATTTTATTTTTTTTGAAACGAACGCATAATATCTATAGTTATAGTAGTGTAAGGCTTTTTTCAGGGAGACAACATTGGCAAAAACACTTATGTCCGAAAGGAATGACGTTCACTCCGATTCCAGAGATAAAATCCTTATATCTCCTGTTCAATCCTACATGAAAGACATGGGCAATATTCTCCTCCTCTCACGGGAGGAAGAAGTCTCTATTGCCAAGAAGATAGAAAAAGGAAATAAGATCATCCGGAATGCCCTTATCCAATCATCATTTATGTTAGAGGAGCTTCAAGCACTGGGAGAAAAGATAAAGGTTAATCCTTTTCAAATACACAGATTATTTGACACAGTTGAATTAAATGGAGAGGAACCCAACCTCAAAAGACGAAGAATGCTCCTGCTCAAAAAAATCAATAAAATTGAAAAAATTTATTCTGCACTTGAGAGCACATCTATCACAAAAAAAAATATCCTGGCACGATGTCGAAAAATCATTCAGTTAAGAAAACATATCCAAGATCTCTGCATCCATGACACAGAAATGGAGAGGATAGCCTCTGAAATTCAAAAGAAACTCATCACTTTCTGTCAGAAGACAAAATCTCAACAGCGTAAAAAAATGACCGAACACATCCTCGCCTCTATCAATAGAGGAAAGACGATGAGGGATTTGGGCAAGAAGCAAATGACCACAGCCAATCTGAGACTCGTTTTTTCTATTGCGAAAAAATTCCACTCTCAAGGCCTTCATCTTCTTGACCTTATTCAAGAGGGAAATATTGGATTGATGAGAGCCGTCGAAAAATTTGAATACAGAAGAGGATACAAGTTTTCAACATATGCCTACTGGTGGATCAAGCAGGCCATAACCAGGGCTATCGCCGACCAGTCCAGAACCATCAGAATTCCTGTTCATTTAAACGAAACTCTTACCAAAATAACGCGTGTCTCTCTCTCTCTTGTTCAACAGGAGGGGAGAGAACCGACCTATGAGGAACTCGCCAACCGGACGAATCTACCTCTAGAAAAAATTCGAGATACACTTAAACTCACCCAGGAAGCTGTTTCAATCCAGACACCAGTCGGCAAGGAAGGAGACGGCGAGCTCGGAGATTTCATCGAAGAAAGAGACCTCATCTCCCCTCCGGATGCCGTCTTGTACATCAATCTTAAGGAACACATTGAAGAAGCCCTTGAAGATCTTTCAGAACGCGAGAACAGAATCCTAAGAATGAGATTTGGATTGAACAGCGAACGGGAGCACACTCTCGATGAAATTGGACGTTTTTTTAATGTGACACGAGAGCGAATTCGACAGATTGAAATGAAAGCCCTCAAAAAACTGCGCATGTCCTCATCCGGATATGTTCTCCAATCTTACGTATAGATTTCACTTCATCCTGAACCATTTTCGGCATTGATCTGCTCTTTCAGGATTTGATATTTGCAGGAGAATGAACCGGACTGGTCGGATATTTCCGAAAATCAGATAGCCAGCAGAAAAAATAATCTATCGCAACGCGCTCATATATCCCGAAAGCAGGAGGATGATGAGACTGAGAATAAAATTGAACATACCCAGACTCATCTGTTTTTTCTGAAGCTTTCCCAACTCCGGACCAGGTCCTTTAGCCGCAAGCTTGGCAATCTTAGGCACAACACTTTCGGAAATATACACACCAATAAAAAGCATAACCACAACAAGGACATGCTTGACAACAAGAACCATGCCCCAGCGGGCTCCAAAACCATAGCCAGTATTGGACGGGCTGAGAATCTGCATGACAATGCCTGTCACAATAAGCACAATCCCGCTGATATAAACCACAACTTTCATCTTTTTGGCAAAAACACTCATAAGTTTTCCCATCACAGGGGGTTCGAGGGCGGCTTTCGCTGCAGGGAGCAGCACAAAAAACATGGTGCTGATCGCACCAAACCATGCCACTGTGGCAAAAAGATGAACCCAGTTCATAAAGGTCAAAAGAACGAGTTCAAAACCTTCTATCATTTCCTTCACCTCCAAAAATATTGGACTTTTTATATCACATGACGGTGGTTTTGACAAATATCCTTTCGATCTTCAATTCCACCAAAATATTTACCAATATCCTTAATTCTCCCCATATATTGACATCAAATATCGCCTGTGATATACCTCCATACAACTTAAAAATGAAGGATTCGAAACACTTATCCTCTCGCCTCATAAAATAAAAACATGAGTGTACAGGGCCAGACGATAAAACAGTTCAAAGTTCTCCGGCCGATCGGAAAAGGCGGCATGGGAGAAGTCTGGCTGGCCGAAGACACTATTCTCAAACGAAAAGTCGCCATCAAGTTCCTTCCTCCCAATCTTCAGGACGATATCACATCCCGTGAACGGTTCCTGCGAGAGGCGCTGGCGGCGGCGGCACTCGACCATCCTTTTATCTGCAAAATATATGAAACCGGGGAAATTGACGGAAAAGCCTATATCGTTATGGAATATATCGAAGGGCAGGATCTCAAGGTCCGGATGAAGGGCGATCCCCTGCCAACAAAAGAAATCCTTCGGATAATACTCGAAATTGCCGAAGCCCTAGCCAAAGCACATGACAACGG
>JAUWVG010000258.1 GCA_030617525.1 Candidatus Aminicenantota bacterium
AAAAATAAAATTTCATTCTCAATTTAAGTGATTTTTTACCCTGATGAAACAAATTTGGGATGGAGTACAAGAATTTGGGATGGTATGCAAAATTCTTACAAAAAAGAGTCAGAAAGTGAATTTAAAAAAGGGGTTTTTTAAAAAAACTCAGGAAATCCCAAGAAGTTTTTTGAATTGTTTTGTGTAACTGCGGGCTACTGGAATTCGCTTGTTTTCAATATTCTCCAACGTTAACTTAAATCCCTGTGCATTTCCTGTTGCCTTTGTTATCTTATTTATGTTGACAATATAAGCCCTGTGGCACCTAAGGATAAAAGGATGATCCCTCAACTGCTCCTCGGTTTTCTTAAGGCTGTTTCGAATCAACTTAATTTCTACAACTTCGTTCTGAGAAAAAACCTCAACATAATTACCCTCAGATGAGATATAGAGAAGGCTGCTAATCTTTAATTCGTACTTTTCTTTTTCATTCTCCGCATAGAGAGTAACTTTCTGGTCAAAATCCGACAGTTCCATTGTTTGTGATTCTGAATTCTGTAGCCTTTTTGATATCTCCTCAGCGACCTTAAGATTCTTTTTAAGCCAGTAGTTTTGACTCCAGATGGCACAAACGATAATTGGAAATATGGCAATAATAAAAGTTACGAACTGAAAGGAGATTAAAAGATTGAATCCCAAACTATAAAAACCATAAATTGCATCTAACAGACAAGCAAAAAAGTAATTACCCAGTCCGATTGTGAATACTATCCATATGTGCCATAAAATCCGTTTATACACTGTCCATCTCTCTTCAGAGAATACTTTCTTTAATAGCCTTGGGATAAGCAGCAAGTTAAGCACTAAAATCAAAAAACAGACACCGGCATATCCACCAATCATGATGAATCTTAATCCAGGTTCAGTTGTGTTCAATCCAAAAGGTTGAAAAACCAGAAGAAAGAAAAAAACAAACAGGCTGCTTAAAAAGGAAATCAATAGATCGAGCTTGGTATCGATATTAATAGGACTTGGCTGTTTTAAAAAACGAAACATCTTTAAAAACCCTACGATTTAGTATACATAACTGAAACCGCTAAGGAAACTATTGTGATAATGAGTAGGGGAAAGGTGGTTTTTTTAGTTATTTTGAAGCAGAATATCTTCTTGCAGTTCAGCAATAATTTTTGCGCCAATCCAGTAGATATCACCACCTGTACTGTAAAATAAATACCTCCCATCAGGTGAAATCATGGCAAATCGTCCGGCAGAAATTTTATCGATCATATGATGTGGTATTCAATTCTCTCTGCAAAGTTATCCAATCCACATATACTTATGGTTACAACAATCATGCCCCTGCATCAGTGTTTTATCCCGCACCATTTTAATTTTGGGATTAAAATCCGATGCCCAATTATAATCGCCCCAACAGACTGCTGCATAGCCAATATCTCCAGCTTTGTAGGGCAGAAAGGATTCGGCAGAAAGACAATCTGTAACTTTAATTTCAAATACCGAATCTGTATCCTCAATAATTTCCATGGTTAAACTGGCCAACATCCTAGGATCTCGAAAAATACTTATGTAAGAACTAAAATCTGACTTTCCAAGTCTTTTGAGATCACTTTTTGCCTGATCAAACATCCTTTGTTCTGTTTCTTTTTTGATAAGCTCTATAACTTTTTCTTCCCCAATTTCTTTTTGCAAAAATCTGGCAAATCTGATGAAACTTCGGTTACGCATAGCGGACAGTCTGCGGGATGTTAAATTAGGCCCTGGTAATTCCTTGTCAAATTTATGCTCTTCCTGGTCAAAAAATGATTTGGCACACAATGGGGACGCTGCAAAAGCCGTGCCTGCAGCAAGACATGATACGGCACAAGCAGGTACGGTTTTAGTCAAAAAATCTCTACGACTTGATTGTTTTTTTTCTAATTCTTTCATCATGTTCTCCTATTAAGGAAATGTTTGTAAAAAAAACATACACAAATTAGATCAATATTCCTCTATTTGATCCTCTCCCTACTTTAAAGCAAAAAACATGCCAATAAGTTCTTTTGAGGATATTCTAAGTTTATTTAACTCGATATGTCTTTTTCTGTTCGTATAAGAACAAATATTGTTCGAAAATGGACAAAATGAGTTGGGTAATATTTAGGAAACCCTTACACTAACTTTGGCATATTAATTGCTTATCACAATAAGCAATATCGTAGTCAAAACGTAAAAGCCTGTATAAGGAGTTTATGCTGATGAAGAATATACTCTATTTAACTTCGATAATTTTAGTTTTTACTCTTCTTCTTTTTTTGCCAGATAAAACATTTACGCAGTCAAACACATCGGATATGCCGGTACTCAAAGGCCCTTATCTAGGCCAGAAACCACCAGGTCTTAAACCTGAAATCTTTGCTCCGGGGATCATTTCTACGGATCTGCATGAGGGGTCCTCAGGCTTTAATTTGGACAGCACTCATTTTGTATTTCAACGGATAGAAGATAAAAAATTATTCACATACGAGATGGAGCACAAAAATGGGCAGTGGACAGAACCAAGAATTGTTCCTTTTGCACATATGATGAGAAATGGTGATTTTATTTTTGCTCCAGACGGAAAAACACTCTTTTTCCAATCTAATGTTCCTATTGAAGGATTGGAATCAGAAGGAACCATTTCAAATATCTGGGTTACCAAAAAAACCGAAACAAGTTGGACAGAGCCCAAATTCCTTGATTTTACAATCAATACAAAATGGCTGGACAGCTTTGCCTCAGCTACGAATGAGGGTACGCTCTATTTTTTCAGCAGAAAACCGGGAGGAGAAGGAAATTCCGATTTATACAAATCACACCTTGTTAATGGGGAATATGCAGAGGCACAAAATTTGGGAGATCTATTTAACACCAAAGAGCACGAATGGGATCCTTTTATTGCTCCTGATGAGAGCTATCTGATTTTCTGTTCGACCAAACCCGGAGGGTATGGACGTGATGATTTTTATATAAGCTTCCGGAATAAAGACCTATCGTGGAGTAAACCCATCAATATGGGAAAAGATATAAATTCAAACAGCTCCGAAAATCGTCCTTACGTCACCGCGGATGGAAAATATTTCTTTTTCACCAGCACAAAAAGAGGTAACCGTGACATTTATTGGATTGACGCTAAAATAATCGATAAATTTAAAATATTTAGTCAGCAACAGTCGATAGATGATTGGGAGAAAGAGACATTCATCAAGCAGTCCCCCGAGAAAGTAATGGATGCCGCTGGCATCAAACCAGGCATGACTATTGGTGAAGTTGGTGCCGGTCGCGGTCGATTCACCATGCATTTAGCCCGCCGTGTTGGAACAGATGGAAAGATTCTGGCCAACGACATTGATGCCGAAGGCCTGGCCTACCTAAAAAAACGCTGTTTGCGTGTTGGTATTAACAATGTTAAGACAATTCTCGGAGAAGTCGATGATCCACACTTCCCGAAAGGGGCACTGGATATGGTCTTTATGGTGTGGACCTATCATTTTTTTGATCAGCCGATCACCATGTTAAAGAAACTACTCCCTACGTTAAAACCTGGCGGTACGGTCGTTCTTGTCGAACCGGATCCCATACGGGGGCCTGGTGGAGCCGATCACGGAATTTCACCTGAACTGATGCGCAGAGATGCTTCCCAGGCCGGTTTTGAGGTCGTTCGGATCGAGGATTTTTTACCGGAGGATCTAATTTTTGTTCTAAAAATTCGAGAATAAAATTGGAGTGGATTTGGAATATGAATAAAGTGATTATTTACTGTTTAATCCAAGTTTTTTCAGTTGCCTGGACATAGGCTTGGATTCTACTTATTAGGAGATTGGGACATGGAATATCAAGGGCACAAATTTGTCGTATTTGATAGTGGCCTCGCACGTTTTTGCGTATAATACTGGAAAATGAAGGTGTGAGATGTTTCGAAATTATGTCACTATTGCCTTAAGGAATGTCCTGAAACACAAGGGATTTTCCTTGATCAATATCGCTGGTCTGGCCATCGGTATCGCAAGCTGTTTGCTGATCCTGCTCTTTGTTCAGAGCGAATTGAGATATGACCGTTTCCATCAAAATGCTTCACGGATCTACAGGGTGGGATTCACGTTTCATGTCGGGACCAACCAGTTCGATGCGGCCTTGGGACCCTGTCCTCTTGCAGCAGCTATCGTCGATGAATTTCCAGAAGTGCAGAGCGCGGCCAGGATTTTTTCCCGACAGAGTAGGGGGGGGATGTGTTCGTGCATTACAAAGATAGGCGCTTCAAAGAAGCCAAATTCCTCTGGGCCGATCCTGAACTTTTAGATATTTTAACAATTCCATTTATCAAGGGGAGTGCTGCAGATGTGCTTTCACAGCCCAATTCCGTCGTTTTGACGGCGGAAACGGCGGCTAAATATTTTGGATCAGAAGATCCGATCGGAAAAATGCTGGAGCTGGGAGATGGATCTTTGTACATGGTCAACGGCGTGACCGAATCATGGCCGGATTTTTCCCATTTCCATTTTGATTTTTTGGCTTCCTTTTCTAGTCTTCCCAAAAGCAAGGACCTGGATTTTTATGACACAGCCGTATTCACTTATATCCTGCTTCAAGAGGGAGCGTCGATCGAGGAACTGGAATCAAAATTACACGAATTTTCCGGCAAGTGTATGGCACCGGTTATCGAAAAAATCATGGCCGTTCCGTATAA
>JAUWVG010000282.1 GCA_030617525.1 Candidatus Aminicenantota bacterium
TTTGCTGTGTGCGGACGAAATCTCCCCACTGATGAATGCCTGCCTTTACATTAAAGGTTGGGGAGATGCCGGTGCCGAGTTGACTGTAGACGGCCAGAACCTGGTCTCTGGAAAAGACATGGAGTTGGGATACATCCGGACCATAAAGGGTGCAGACCTTGTCGTTTGGATAACGAAGATTTCAACCCGTCCGGTCAGAATATCCTTGAAACCAACGGAAATTCCAAATTAGAGACTCAGTGCTCATTCAGTTCTGATTGAATTAGCGGGATTGGTCAGAGCGGCCTTGATCGATTGAAAGCTCACAGTCACAATGGAGATCGCAAAAGCAAGGAATGCTGACGACAGAAATATCCAAATCCCTAGATTCGCTCGGTATGCGAAGTTATTCAGCCACTTATTCATAACCAAATACCCAACCGGCCAGGCTACAATCACGGCGAGAAAGACCCATTTAGTAAAGTCCCGGACCAGCATGTATATGATGCCGTTAATTGAAGCGCCCAGAACTTTCCGGATCCCGATCTCTTTTGTACGCTGTTCGGTCGTAAATGAGGTCAATCCAAAGAGACCCAGACATCCGATAAGGATGGCCAGAGTCGTGAAATAACTGAACAGTTTTCCGAGGCGGACTTCTGTCCTGTAAAGGGCGTCGTATTGGTCATCCACAAATGAAAATTCAAAGGGATATTGGGAATCGAACTGCTCCCATGTCGACTCGAGGAATGTGATGGTTTCCTGGATGTTTTCCGGACGGACTCTTATAGATAGCATGGATAAACTCCCGTACGGGCTCGTGTAGTACAACATCATGGGCTCAATCTGTTGGTGGAGCGATTGGAAGTGATAGTCCTTGACAACACCAACCACGGTGTATGGTTGTCGTGTTGTCACACTTGTGAACCTTTCGATCTGCTGGTTGATGGGATCGTCCTGCCAACCGAGTTTTTTAACGGCTGCCTCATTGATAATGATGGCTTCTTCTTTATCGGACGTAAAATCCTTTGAAAAATTCCGGCCCTGAACAATTTCCATTTTATAAGTATCGATGTAGTTATCATCGACCATTTGAGCCCAGAACATACTGATTTCATCTTCGGGTTTTCCTACGGCATGATGCGCACTAAAATCACTCGTGCCTAACGGGCTTGTGGTGGAGGCAGACACATTGATCACATTGGGATTGCGCTGGATGGATTCCTTAATGGCTTCATATTTTTGTCTAGTTTCGGTATTTCTCATCTGCATCACAATCACATGGTCTTTGTCATAACCCAGGTTTTTGGAGCGGACAAATTTTAGCTGGGTATTGACTGTGAATGTCCCTATGATCAAGATGATCGAGACCACAAATTGGAAAGAAACAAGCACAATCCTTAAGACCGAGCTCTTTGCCCCTTTCTTCAGTTTCCCCTGTATGACTTCAACGGGACGGAAAGCCGAGAGAAAGAAAGCAGGATAACTTCCCCCAATCAGGCCGATGATCAAAAACAGGCCGACAAATCCGACCAGAATGATGGGATTCAACAGAGAATTTATCAAAATATCTTTGCCGGAAATATTCCTGAAAAATGACATCAATATCAGAACAAGAGCAATTGCTAAAATAAATGAGATAAATGTCAGGATCATGGATTCTCCCAAAAACTGTCTGACAAGCTGGGATTTATTGGCCCCGACAACTTTTCTCAATCCGACCTCTTTGGCACGGTTGGCGGAGCGGGCCGTGGACAGGTTCATAAAGTTCAAACAGGCTAGAAGGAGGATAAACAGGCCAATTCCAGAAAACAACCAGACATAGGTGATGTCTCCCATCTGCTCCGATTCGAGCTCTCGATCAGAATGAAGGTATATTTTTGTTAAAGGCTGAAGTCCCAATTCAATCGATCCACCGAGTGTCTCGATCATGGTGCCGATATATCTATTAATGCCCTCTGTGAATTTTTTTTCCATTTCAAGGTAATCTGCGCCTTCCTGGAGGAGGATGTAGGTGTAATAATTCATCGAACTCAGTAAATCCTCAGCAATATTGGTCGAAGGTTCAAGACCCAGTGTGCTGAATGACGCGAGAAAATCCGGCTTGATGTGTGATGCCGAAGGGATGTTTTTTATAACGCCGGTGACTGTAAAGAGGGCGTTGTGATTGACTTTTAAACTCTTTCCCATTGGATCGTCACTTCCAAAGTACTTTTCTGCCATATCTTTTGTGAGGACGATTGTATTGGGATTGACAAGAGCTTCCTCCGGATTGCCCAATATCATATCGAATGAAAAAACCGTGAATACCGATTCATCAGCATAGAGAAATCGTTCTTCAGAAAAGGAGATGTTTTCATATTCCATGACTCTTTGTCCATATCCAGAAAACCGCACATATTCTAAAACTTCGGGGAATTCATTCTTGAGCATAGGACCTTGAACATGGGCATTGATGGCCAGATACATTGTTCGCTCCGAGGTCGTAATCGTTGGCACAACTCTATAAATACTGTCTGCGTTGTCATGAAAGCGGTCGTAACTGAGTTCATCATGAACATAAAGCAGGATGAGAATGCAGCAGGCCAGTCCTATAGCCAGGCCGACAATATTGAGGGCCGAATACATTTTGTTGCGGGAAATATTCCGCAGAGTGATTTTAAAGTAGTTTTTTAGCATTCCTTTCTCCTTCCGATGTCACCGGATTCATCTAAACATACGAAAAGTGATTGGAAAAAGTTCGCGAGTGGGTGTATCCAACTAAAAAACAGATAAAAATTTCAGGAAAAATTAATCTTATTCTACAGGGAAAGCGATGGTTCCTTGATGACGTCTGTATCCGGAAACATTCATGACAGACATGGAGGGCGCTCTTCGTCCCCTCATATTGCAGATGCCAACTTCGCCTTGTTTGTTGATGGCGCGGAATGTCTCTCCGGGGAAAAATTTGGGATTGACCTTTTTGTACTTATCGACGATCAGTTTCATGGCGTCTTCGCAGGCCTGCTGGGGAGTTCGGCCCTCTTTCATCCGCATGACCATGTAAAAAGACGAACAGGACTTGATCACGTCTTCACCCCTGCCTGTGGCCGCCGCGGCTCCGACCTCGTTGTCCACATAGAGCCCGGCCCCAATGATGGGCGAGTCCCCCACACGGCCGGGAATCTTGTAGCTGAGTCCGCTGGTTGTGGTTATCCCCACTACATCTCCATTTTTATCGACGGCCAGGACATTGGTGGTTCCTGTGGTGTATTCGATGTCTTTTTCATCTGAAGGCTGGAGGTCCTTGAGGTGCTCGGGAGGTCCCCAGTCATCCCTATCGCTGTGGTTTTCCTTCCATTCCAGCCATCGCTTTCGGGCTTTTTCTGTAAGGAGATCTTCTTCCTTAAATCCCCATTTTTTAGCGAATTCCAAGGCATCTTTTCCCACAAGCATCACATGGTCAGTCCTTTCCATGACGATCCTTGCTACTGAGCAGGGAGTTTTAATGTTTTCTAAACAGCCAACCGATCCGGCGCTGTAGGTCTTGCCATCCATAATGGAGGCATCCAGTTGGACGACGCCGTGTTCGTTAGGGATCCCGCCGTAGCCCACACTGGTCCCTTCCCCGTCCAACTCGATAATATTGGCGGCTTTTTCGACGGCATCTAATGCCGAACCGCCGCTGGAAAGAATGTCCCAGCCGGCTTCTGTGGCTTTTATCCCTGTTTCGTTCGTGTGGGCGACAAGGATCACAGGGAGGCTTGATGGATTTCCTGTCTGAGCAAAGGAAAAGGCTCTAGAGATCATAGCTCCCGCTCCAAGAGAGAGACTGGTGTTAAAAAAATTCCGTCTTGATATTTTTTTCATCGGTGTCTGTCCTCCTTGAAAAGGTAAAGTTTGCTTTTGGGCACCGTGATTATAGATGAATTAAAAAAAGAAAGGAAATCTTTTCGAGTTTTATCCCTGTTTTCGTTTCCAGTAGAAATAGACTGGTATTCCCAGGGCGGTAAAGAGGATTCCCGCCAGCGCTTCAACAGGTTTTTCAAACAGAGTATTGATAAGAATTCCCAGCGAAGTCAGGATAAAAATGATGGGGACAACGGGATATCCCCAGGTTTTATAGGGGCGGGGGAGATCGGGAAATTTTTTCCGCAGAGTGAATATGGATGCTGCGGCAGCAATCCAGAAGGCAATAGCAATAAACATGGCGAACGTGAAAAGTTGCTCAAATGTTCCGGCCAGAGTGAGGATTGAGGCCCAGATTCCTTGGATGACAACAGCAAATGCGGGTGTTTTGAAACGGGGGTGAACTTCGGAAGCTTTTCTAAAAAAAAGTTTATCCCGTGCCATGGCATAATAAACCCTTGGACCGGCCAGTATGGAGCCGTTAATGGAGCCAAAAATCGAAATGAGAACAACGGCTGAGATCAGTCCGCCTATGGATTCACTAAAGAGAGAGGTTGTTGCCTGTTCAGCGATTTTGACTTCGCCGATGATTTTGTTCATG
>JAUWVG010000435.1 GCA_030617525.1 Candidatus Aminicenantota bacterium
AGAACTCTCTGATGTCCAGAAAAAAATCCCTCCCTTAAGAGCAAGACTTGAAAGAGAAAAAGAGTCCGTATCTCAGATCTTGGTGACCCTCTACAAATTTGGAGATATGAACTACCTTGACTTTCTGTTCCGGGCAACGGATGTGACCGATCTCATGTCAGAAAGCAAGCACCTTTCTCTTCTTGCCCAATATCAAGAAGACATCATTCTATCGTTTATGCAAACCCTGAACGAACTCAAAGAAGCTGAAGAACAAATCGAGGAAAAAAAACAGGAGATAGCAGTCCTTCTTTCCAAATCACGAACCAAAAAGGGGGATTTAGACAATCAGGAAAGAAAAAACAGGGCATTTATTCAAAATATCAATCAAGACAGGAAGACGCATCTTAAAACTCTGGAAGAACTCAAAGTTCGAGCCGAACAGCTCCAAAAACTCATAAATCGTTTAATCAAGGAAAAAAGTTCCCTTCCCTTCACCATCATTCCTCTCTATGAGAACAAAGGATCGCTCCCGTGGCCTGTCCCGGGAAAGGTTGTCACGACCTTCGGGATTGAACGACACCCAACATTTAAAACCGTAACCCAAAATAACGGTATCGAGATATCCGCAGATAAAAATTCAACAATTTTAGCCATCCATCCCGGGAAAGTAGTATATGCAGACTATTTTCAAGGTTTTTATGGAAACTTGATCATTTTAGACCATGGCTTGGCCTACTATTCCATGTACGGGCACTGTTCAGATTTTAAGGTCCAAAAAGGAGACATCGTCACAACCGGCCAGCCAATCGCCATCGTAGGGGACACGGGATCTCTAAAAGGGACTGCATTGTATTTCCAGATCAACTTTAAGACCGACCCCCTGAATCCCTTGCAATGGCTGAAAGGAAGATGATACAATTCAATATCTGTTTAAAAGAATATGAGACGAAAAACCGTTAGATTTACACTCCTCTTCCTGCTTGCCGTAGCGTCACTTTTTTTCCTTTTTGAAAGTGATATCCTTCCGGGATTATCGACCCAGAGGCCCACAAGGGGAATCCTCTGGATCGTCCAGGAAGTTGTCAAGCATATTAAAGAGGATTATGTGGATGAACCTGATCCCTCCAGGACAATGGAAGGGGCCTTCAAAGGAATGGTCAATTCACTCGATGAATCCTCCAGCTATCTCACAAAAGAGGCCGTTACCAAACGCCAGCAGATGGAGGCTGGGAACCTGAAAGATGTAGGAATTATTCTGTACAAAAAATACAGAAGCTTTCCTGTGGTTATGGGCATGATTGAAAATTCTCCCGCAGAGAAAATGGGGATACAAATTGGGGACACCATCAGCGCTCTTGATGGTCAATCAACACTAACCATGAGCATGTATGAAGCCAACCTTACGCTCAAGGATAAAACAATCAACCCAATTCACATCAGAATCCTGCGTGCGAGTGAAAACAAAGAATTGGTAGTCCCACGAAAGCAGCTTTCTGAAAAACCCTGCGTCTATGTGCAAGCGGAAGGAACCAGCGGAATTTTAAGTATTTACAGCTTTAATTCTGCCTGTATCCAGGAGATCAGGACATCCATCCTCTCTCGGCTGAAAACTTTGAATCAATCCTTGATCATCGATTTGAGAAATTGTCATCAAGGGAATTTCGAAAACATGATAAAGTTTGTCAACCTATTCCTCCAGTCGAATAACCTTGGATATTTTGAAGACAATAGAGGAAAAAAAGAAGTACTTTCCACCCCATCTCCATCAGAATTGGCACATCTTCCTCTTCTCATTTGGACAAATCAGGCAACCATGGGCCCCGCAGAGGCTGCGGCCGCAATTCTTAAGGAACATAAACAGGCAAAAATCATCGGATATCCTACGCCCGGCTTGGTCGCTAAGCATAAGTTTATTCCTTTAGAAGATGGAAGTGGTTTGTTGCTGACTGCGGCGATCTTCCATCTTAACGCCAAAACAATAATCTGGGAAGAAGGCATCGAACCAGATGTAAAGATGGAAGGAACGGACCAAAGCTCCGCTTCATTCCTCGAGCAGACAAAAAAAATTCTTACAAACATCTGATATATGCCGAGGACTGACTCCCCCACCCCGCCTTCCAAGAAAACACATCTTATCCTCTCCTTCAGTTTCCTGTTTATAGTTTTATGTTCCGCTCTTGGCCTCGACTATATTCACTGGAAAAGAGGGAATAAATCCTACCTCTTTTATCTTCTGGGGACGCCTCCCATTCATGAAACCATTGAATCTCTGGACCAAATCATTCTCAACAGCTTATCCTCTCTTGACATTCAGGCGGATTTCAGCAACAGCAAAAAAGACGAGAAGGGAAGGATTCAGATCCCCATTTCAATGGCACACTCAGAATATATAATTGCGGCATTTCTCCTTGAAGCGGAACTCCAAAAAGCTCAGATCCTCATAAAGATAAATCAAACAACAGAGAACAACTTTGACTTTTTTCTCTGGGAACTGCAAGGAGGGAAGGAAGAGCAAAAAGCTTCACTTCTTTTCATGTGCCCCAAAGAAATTGTCGCATCTCCTGAAGAGTCCGACCGTGTTCAGCCAAAGAACAAAGTGGCTCTCATTGTCGATGATATGGGCTACAGCTTGAAAACGTTAAGAGACATAGAAGATCTGGGCCTATCCCTGACAATCGCCATATTACCTTACAGCCCCTGGGCCAAAGAAACAGCTCAAATTGCTCATCAAAATAATATGGAGGTGATTCTTCATCTACCGCTCGAATCCTTATACGATTTTGATTCAAATTCTTCAACAGAAGGTCTTATCCATTCACGAATGCAAGAGAAAGATGTTCTGGAGACCCTGGAAGCAAATCTCACACAAGTCCCGTTTATCCGAGGCGTCAATAACCATATGGGTTCTAAAATCACGGCAGAAAGGGATATGATGTCGCTTATCCTCGCACGATTGAAGGAAGACAATCTCTATTTTATTGACAGCGTAACATCAGGAAGCTCTATCGCTTATAAATTGGCGAGAGAAATGTCAATCTTATCAGCCTACCGGCATGTCTTCCTCGATTCAGAAACAGAAGAGGGATATATCCGGAAGCAGCTTATCCAGCTCCTTAGCCTGGCTCAGAGACAGGGAATGGCCGTGGGAATATGCCATCCCTATGACTCCAC
>JAUWVG010000268.1 GCA_030617525.1 Candidatus Aminicenantota bacterium
GTGGTTTACTTTACCAGGAATTACTAAATGATAAGTCATGACATCCTTGTGATTGGGGGAGGGCTGGCAGGTTTAACCGCCGCCTTGACCGCCGATCCAAAGCTTTCAGTGGCCGTCATCTCGAAGGTCCATCCCCTGCGCTCTCATTCCGTGGCTGCACAGGGTGGTATCAATGCTGCCCTTGGGAACAATCCTGAAGGGCGGGATGACAGCTGGGAAAAACATGCTTTTGACACGATCAAAGGCAGCGATTACCTGGCTGATCAGGATACTGCGGAATTGATGTGTGAAAAAGCGATCCCGGCACTCTATGAGCTGGAACATTTGGGCGTGCCCTTCAGCCGGTTTCCCGGTGCGGTCATTGCGCAAAGGCCTTTTGGTGGGGCAGGATTTCCCCGCACTTGTTATGCTGCTGACAGGACAGGTTTGGTCATCCTCCATACGCTTTTCGAACAATCCATGAGAAGGCAGGTCAGGTTTTACAACGAGTTGCTGGTCACCCGGCTTGTTGTCCGTCAGGGACAATGCCAGGGTGTTGTAGTCTGTGATTTGACCACAGGAGAGATGATTCCGGTCAAAGCCAGGGCTGTGATCTTTGCCACAGGAGGATATGGACGAGTTTATTTTAAAACCACAAATGCCTTCATCAATCACGGGAGCGGTATCGGTATTGCCTATCGGGCCGGCGTGGCCCTCAAAGATATGGAATTTGTCCAGTTTCATCCCACGTCCATGATCGGAAAGAATATCTTGATCACAGAGGGGGCAAGAGGAGAAGGGGGATATCTTGTAAACAATAAGGAACAGCGGTTTTTGGCTGATTATGCGCCCAAGGCTATGGAACTGGCCCCCCGGGACATTGTGGCCAGGGCTATTCAGACTGAAATCGACAAGGGCAATGGTTTTAATGACGATTATGTGCATTTGGATCTTCGGCATTTGGGAGAGAAAAAAATCAAAAAAAGGCTTCCCGGCATTCGTGAGATTTGTTTGAATTTCGGAGGCTTTGACCCAATCGAAAAACCTATCCCTATCCAACCGGCCCAGCACTATTCGATGGGCGGTATCGATGTGGACGTCAACTGCACAACAAGTGTTGAAGGTTTTTTTGCTGCCGGGGAGTGTGCATGTGTGAGCGTGCATGGAGCCAATCGGCTTGGTGGAAATTCTCTCCTGGATACGGTGGTTTTTGGCAAGATCGCCGGAGACCAGGCAACAAAATTTGTCAGGGGAGGGGGTAATCCCTCCTCAAGTGACAGGCATCTTGAGGAAGAGACAATAAAGATCAAAGAAAAAATTGACACTTGGAGCCGCCGGGATTCAGGGATCAAGATCCACTTGATGATGGAAAAGTTGAAGCTGGCCATGAGCGAAAAAGTGGGAGTCTTCAGGAAAAAGGAAGACTTGACCGAAGGATTGAAGATCATCCTTGGGTTAAAAGAGGACTATGGGCACACTTATCTTTCGGGAAAAAACATAAAATACAGCCAGGAGATTGTGAACATTTTCGAATTTGAAATGATGTTGGATCTGGCTGAGGTGATCATTCGTGGAGCCCTAAACAGGGAAGAAACAAGAGGATCCCATTTCCGTCTGGATTTCAAGGAGAGGAATGACAAAGACTGGCTCAAGCATACTCTTGTTGTCAACACGGAGAATAAGCCCGAGATCAGCTACAAGGACGTCAATATCTCAAAATATAAGCCTGTAGAGAGAACATATTAGATGGAATACACGTTCAGGATTCTCCGGTTTGATCCGCAGACGGATGAATCTCCCTATTTTCAAAATTTCCTTTTCGAAACAGATTTGAACAAGTCCATTTTAGAAGCGTTGATGACTATCCGCAACGAACAGGATGGATCTTTATCATTCAGGTACAGCTGCCGTGAGGCCATTTGTGGGTCCTGTGCCATGGTGATCAACGGTCGTTTTGATTTGGCCTGCCGGACCGAAATCCAATCTCTCAATTCACCACAGATTGTTATTGAACCTCTTCCGAACATGGAGATTCAGAAGGATTTGGTTGTTGATATGGACCCATTCTGGAAAGCACTTCATGCTATCAAACCCTATGTGCAATCCAATGGGGATATTCCTGAAAATGGATACAGAATCGAAGACCGGGAGATAGACAAAATTTTTCAGTATGTCAACTGTATCCTGTGCGGCTCCTGTTACAGCGCCTGTCCGGTTGTGTCCAGAAACGAAGATTATCTCGGCCCTGCCGCTCTGGCAAAACTCCTCAGATTTGTCAAAGATCCGAGGGATAAGCGGTTGTTTGCTGACTATGCGGGAGTCAGCACTAAAGATGGAGTCTGGGGCTGCCACACAATTTTTAAATGCAACGAGGCCTGCCCCAAAGATGTCCGCCCCGCAGATGGAATTGAAGCATTAAGGCGGAAGATGGTCGTTGAAAAGGTCAAAAGTCTTTTCCGGATAAATCGATGAAACTCAAACACTCACTTTTTAGCCGTCGTCAATTTCTCAATGGACTCATCGGTGGCTGGGTGGGTGCCATAATGGCCGCCCTCGTGTATCCCATTGTGAGGTTTATTTTTCCTTCTTACAAAGAGCCTGATGAAGTTATCCTTCTCTATGCTGATTATAAGGATATCCTCCCTAACTCGTCTAAAATATTCCCCTGGGGCAGCAAACCGGGCATTTTAAAGAAAAATGATGACGGCTCACTTATGGCTTTTGTGGGGGTATGCACGCACCTGGACTGCAATGTTGAGTATCAGCCCGAGAAGAGAAAATTTTTCTGCGCGTGCCATGATGGATGGTATGATGAATTCGGCACCAATATCAGTGGACCGCCTCCCAAACCTCTTCGGCGGCTCTTTATTTCAATCGAAGGAGAAGACCTGATTATTAAAAAAGAAGGAGTCGAGTGAAAAAGACAAAGAACGGAAGGTGGATGATGAGCTGGCTGGATGAGCGGTTTGGTTTATCCAGCGTGACACAGTTTTTGAAAAATAAACTCATCCCCATGCACAAGCACACTATCTGGTCGTACACGGGGAGTGCCATTCTTCTCTTCTTTGTCATCCAGGTTTTGACCGGCTTTATATTGATTTTTTACTATAGGCCCATCCTCGAAGAGGCCAATGCAAGTGTGGCCCGGATCATGACCGAAGTCCCCCTGGGTTGGATACTCCGGTCTGTCCACAGCTGGTCGGCCACGTTTATGATCGCTTTGCTCTTTGTTCATCTCCTTAGTATTTGGATCAACAAAGCCTACCGCCGGCCTCGTGAGCTGACCTGGATGACCGGTGTTATGCTTTTCATCTGTTCCCTGCTGTTCGGATTCACAGGGTATCTTCTGCCCTGGGATGATCTTTCGTTTTCGGCGACAAAGGTAGGGACGGACATTCCAAGGGCCATCCCCATCGTTGGAGAGTGGGTGACAAAATTGCTCCGCGGTGGTGAAGATGTGACAGGGGATACACTGACCCGTTTCTTTGGGATTCATGTCTGTATCCTCCCCATTTTTCTCCTTGTTCTCCTGGCGGTACATGTCTATCTCATCCAGAAACTGGGGATGAGTATTCCTCTGGAGTCGGAAAAATCGAAAAAAAAGCTAAAGGAAATTCCGTTCTGGCCGAATTTTGTCTACAGAGAGGCCGTTTTGTGGCTGATCCTTTTTGGCGTCTGCCTCACAGTGGCCATCTTTTTTCCGCCTTCGCTGGAGAAAGCGGCCGATTTAATGGCTCCTGCACCGGAGGGAATCAAGCCCGAATGGTACTTTTTGTTCCTTTTTCAGACATTAAAGATATTTCCGGCCAGACTTCTTTTTATAAGCGGCGAAACGGCGGCGGTTCTTCTCATTTTTTTGGGAATTGTCCTGTTCTTCTTTTTGCCCGTGATCGACAATAAACCTGAAGAGAGGAAAGGGAAGATTGTGCGAGCAAGCGCTTATCTATTTATCCTGTATGCTTTGATCCTGACTGTTTGGAGTCTTCTGTGAAAAAAAGGGTTGCTTTTCCTCTGGTTGTGATATTTCTGCTGGTCTTTTTTTTGGCTCTGGTTCAAGCAGAGATTTTAGCTTTCCAGGAGGGCTCTTCCCCTCAGGAAAAGCAGGAGGATCGCGTAGAGGGCGAAATTGAAACGATCGTGCCGGCACCCAAAGACATTACGGAGGCCACGGCCATTTACATTTTTTTAGGATGGATCTGGCTTTCCATAGGGATTCTTATCTTTTTTCTCCGCTTAAAAATCAAGGAAGTCGACCGGCTTCATGATCTCGGCTTTTTCTCAGAAAAAAAAGACTAGCCTGAATTATTGATAAAAACTTCCGACATCTTCATTTATATTCAATGATATCAACATAATGGCATTATAGTTAGCAATATCTTAAACATAACCTTGTTTGTTGGCCGGTTTATGTCAAATATCGGCCTGTCATTGCGAGAAATAAAATGACGAAGCAATCTCATTTGTAGAGATCGCTTCGCTGTGCTCGCGATGACAAGGTCAGGTCACCACACTCTCTGCGATCGTTCGTTGCGAGGAGCAAAGGAGATTCCTTCGCTTTGCTCGGAACAGCCTTGGCAATCT
>JAUWVG010000506.1 GCA_030617525.1 Candidatus Aminicenantota bacterium
GATACGGTTGGCGGCCGTATTCGAATGGAAACTGGGTATGGTCTGATTTTGGTTGGACTTGGATCTCGGATTGGGATTGGGGTTGGATTCCCTTTCACTACGGCCGATGGGGCTGGGACAATTATCTAGGCTGGTACTGGGTTCCGGATTCAACCTGGGGTCCCGCCTGGGTGACTTGGAGAAGAAGCAGTCTCTACATCGGCTGGGCGCCTATCCCACCGGGAACAAGGTTTATGCCGGGAGTGGGGATCAGGTCTGTTACTCGTGGATTATCCGGCCGGCACTGGATTTTTGTCGAATACCCCAATTTTTATCGAACACAGATCTACCGCAATATGCTTCCTATCGAACGGAATCAGACGATCATTAGCTACACCATACATAAAACGAACATTGTCCAGCAGGATAGGCGTATCGTTAATCAGGGCATCGATAGAGAGTATATTCAAAACAGAGTCGAAAAACCGATCATAAAGCATGTCTTAAAAGATGCGGGAGTTCCGATGAAATCAATCGTCAGAGTTGATGAGCTCCAGGTCTTTCGACCCAATATTGAAAAGAATGAAACAGCAAAGCCAAAAACGGTAATTGAGAAAGAAAATGTCAGAGACAGTCTTGCTAAAACTAAGATCCGGAGGACAGGCAGTGTTTCGCAAAAAGCTGTAGAGCCGTCACTTAGAGAGAATCAGGTGAGGGATTTGACGATTTTAAAAAAGAGTCAAGAAAACGAAATCAGTACGATCAAGAAAAAGGCCGAAGATGACAAAAAAAACGCAGCCAGTGCGGCAGAGAAAGCGAAAATTGAGAAAGAGACTCAAGTTAAAATTGGCACGCTTGTAAAAAAGCATAAAACTGAGGAAGCAAAGCAGAAGGAAAGACATAAAGAGGAAGAAGCCAAAGTTAGAAAGGTGATAAAGAAAAAAAAGTAGCCAATTATTTCTGTCTCCTTTCAAATTGAGTTTGTCTGATTCCGCTCCATGTGACTGAAAAGGCTGCCCAAAGAATGATTATCCCTCCCAGGACTGTTCTGAGTGATGGAATCTCATGTAAAAAGAAAAAGGCAATAACGATTCCATAAACAGGTTCGAGAGAACTGATAATCGCCGCCGTTTGAGCGCGGATGTATTTCATTCCTTTTATAAAAAGTGTGTGGGATCCGGCTGTACAGAATATGCCTAAGATGCACAGAAGGATGATGTTTTTGAGATCTAAGGCAGGACGCAGGATAAAAAAGAAGGGGAGGAGGAAGAGCGTTGCAAAAAAATCCTGGTAGAAGGCGATAACCAAACTGGAGTATCTCTGAGAGAGTTTCCGGTTAAATATTGTCAATACGGAAAAAGTCAATCCGGCGGCCAGGCCCCATAAAACACCCTGCAGAATGGTATCGTTCAAATCATATTTTGGAATAATCAGGAAGATTCCTAGAATACACATGCAGGCGTAGATGATATTTCTAAATTGAATTTTTTCTTTGAAAAACAGAGGCTCAAGGAAGGCTGTAAAGACAGGAAAACTGGAGTAGGACAAAAGTCCAACAGCAACGGTTGAAATCTGGATGGACTGGAAAAAGACTGTCCAATGGACCGCCAAAAGGAAACCTAGAGAAATAAGAAGAAAATAGGTGGACTTTTTTGGGAAAAGGAGGGTTTGTTTAGAAATCAACAAGATCAAGGCGAGTGTGATACTGGCGAAAAATACTCGTCCGAGGACGATTATGGTGGGAGCCAAAACAATCCATTTGCCGAAAAGTCCTGCGATTCCGAAAAGAACAACGGCCACATGGATTTCGGCCAGACTCCTTTTTTTCTGCATGCGTAAAACATATACCATAAAATTATACTTGGTCAAATCTTTGTTGCATTTCTTACGTGTTTTCTAATCATTTTTTTGAACTCGTTCTTGAAATCATGGAAATAGAAATGCTTTGTTTTTTTCTTTTCTATTCTTGAGGAATTATGCTAAAATATTGTTTAAAGAAAAAGGACCTTAGAGTCCTTATCCTTTTCAAAAATCATAAAAAATGAGCTATCTCATCTACGCGCGAAAATATCGGCCTATGACTTTTGAAGAAATGATAGGTCAGAAAGCTATTGTTCAGACCTTGAGAAATGCTATCAAGAACAACAGAGTGGCTCAGGCATACATTTTTTCAGGAATGCGAGGTGTGGGGAAGACAACAGCCGCTAGAATTCTGGCTAAGGCCCTCAACTGCCAGCAGGGTCCCACCCCAACTCCCTGCAATAAATGTGAAAATTGTCGAGAGGTCAATGAGGACCGATCGATCGATGTTTTTGAAATTGACGGGGCGTCACATACTGGCGTCGATGATGTGAGGTCATTAAGAGATGGGCTCAAGTATAAGCCGATAAACAGCCGAAATAAAATCATCATTATCGACGAAGTGCATATGTTATCAAAATCAGCCTTTAATGCGCTGTTAAAAACCCTCGAGGAACCTCCTCCCAATACTATTTTTATTTTTGCCACAACTGAATTTCATAAAATTCCTGCCACAATT
>JAUWVG010000375.1 GCA_030617525.1 Candidatus Aminicenantota bacterium
TTTATTATATGTCGATGTGTTCGGTGCGGGAGATGATTTCATCCTGAAGCTTCACGTTGAGGTCGACAAAATAATCGCTGTACCCCGCAACTCTTACGATAAGATCCCGGTATTTTTCAGGTGTTTTTTTTGCTTTCCTCAGCGTTTCGGCATCGACCACATTAAATTGAATGTGATGACCGTCCATCTTGAAGTAGGACCGAATAAGATGTGCCAGCTTATCAAGGCCCTCATCGTCCAAGAGATGAGGAGTGAACTTCTGATTGAGAAGGGTTCCACCAGTCCGGACATGGTCCATTTTGGCCACAGATTTGATCACCGAAGTGGGACCATTCCTGTCTGCTCCCTGAACCGGAGAAACGCCCTCGGAGAGAGGCTCCGAAGCAAAGCGGCCATCAGCTGTCGCCCCTACAACTTTGCCAAAATAGATATGTACCGTCGTTGGAAGCAGGTTCACCCTGTAATAACCTCCTTTGGTGTTTGGCCGCCCATTGACAACATCATAATAGGCCTCGAATATTCTTTTCATGATATCATCGGGATAATCATCGTCATTCCCATATTTGGGAGTTTTGTTCACAAATTTCTGCCGGAGAGGCTCATGACCTTTAAAATCATCTTTGAGTGCCCGCTGAAGCTGCTTCATCGTGACCTGTTTTTTATCAAAAACATTGTATTTTATCGACGTTAAAATATCGGTCATTGTGCCCAATCCAACTCCCTGAATGTAGGATGTGTTGTACCGGGCTCCTCCATCATGATAATCCTTGCCGGTTTTTATGCAGTCATCTATCAGAAGAGACAGGAATGGGGTGGGCAAATACTCTGCCCACAACCGCTCGATAATGTTGTTGCCGGTAATTTTAATATCGATGAAATACTTCAGCTGCTTTTCAAAGGCTTCAAACAATTCATTAAAACTGGTAAACCGAACGGGGCCCCCTGTCTCCAAGCCAATTTTTTTCCCAGTCTTGGGATCCATTCCATTGTTCAGGGTGATTTCCAAAACTTTTGTCATGTTGAAATACCCTGTGAGATTATAGTTTTCCTTCCCGAAAGCTCCAGTCTCAACACAGCCGCTGGCGCCTCCATTGCGGGCATCTTCAACGGATTTTCCCTGTCTGAGCATTTCCTGGACAATGGCGTCCGTATTAAACACGGACGGCTGCCCAAAACCTGTTTTGATAATTTTCAGTGCTCTTTTCAGGAATCTGTCGGGAGTTTTTTTACTGATCTGAACCATTGAACTCGGCTGCAGCAGCCGCATCTCTTCGATCACATCAAGAATGAGGAAAGAAAGATCGTTGGCGGCACTCGTCCCATCAATCTTAACTCCACCCGTATTGATAAGAGCAAAATCAGTATATGTCCCGCTTTCCTCCATGGTCACTCCAACTTTGGGCGGAGCAGGCTGATTGTTAAACTTGACCCAGAATGCCTGCAGGAGCTCTATGGCCTGCTCTTCATCGAGAGATCCATTTCTTTTCCCTCTCTTGTAGAAAGGATAGAGGTGTTGATCCAGTCTTCCAGGATTAAAAGAATCCCAAGTGTTGAGTTCGATGATCACGCCAAGATGAACAAACCAGTAGTACTGGAGGGCTTCCCAAAAATCCCTCGGAGGATGGGAGGGGACATGCAGGCAAATCTCTGCCATACGCTTGAGCTCTTTTTTTCTCTGGGGATCTTTTTCTTTTTTCGACAATGTCTTTAATTTTTCGGCATGCCGACGCGCATAGAGAATAATAGCGTCCGCACTAATGGCCATAGCCTTAAGCTCTTCCCGCTTCTGGAATGCTTCCGGATCATTTAAAAAATCAAGATGTTGAATACTCGATTCGATGTCCTTTTTAAAATCCAACAAACCTTTTTTGTAAATTTTGTCATCCAGGACGGTATGCCCCGGTGCCCTCTGCTCCATAAATTCAGTAAATATGCCCGCTTTGTAGGCGTCCTTCCACTCCGGGGACACTTCTCTAAACAATATGTCTCTTAAAGATTTATCCTTCCAAAATGGAATGATGTTTTTCTTGTAAAAATCTTTTGTTTTTTCGTCCACGGCGAACGGTACTTTTTTTCTCGTATCGAGTATTTTAAGATCCTTCAGGCTGTGAGCCGTTATCTCAGGGAAGGTGGGAGTCGCTTTGGGAGCAGGTCCCCTCTCTCCGACAATGAGCTCCCCATTATTGATACAGATGGCTTTATTGGCCAGCAAATACTTAAAGGCCAATGCCCGTCGAACAGGTGCCGAAACGGAATAACAGGCATCGCTTTTGTAAAACTCAGTCATCAATTTAGCTCTTTCCGGCGTTAATGACGGTTTGGCCTTTAAACTCTGAGTCCGTAATCTCTTTATCCTTGCATTCATACTTTATCCTCCAACTTTTACAGAAAAGCCGCACTCTTTAAAAATGCTTTTTATCGCTTCTATTCTCTCGTTTGATGGGGATTGAAATCCATCCTGAAATTGTTTTTTTCCCAATCTTTTTTGCTTCAGACTGCCCCCGGAATGATAGGGCAGCAAATTGATCTGTTTGACATGGTTGAGAGTTTTGAGAAATTCCACAGTTTTCCCGATATTGTGCTCGTCATCGTTAATTCCCGCAATGAGTGGGATACGGATGGCGACTTGATGTCCATTCGCAGTCAAATACTTCAAGTTCTCGAGGATTATCTTGTTCGATCCCCCCGTGTACTTTCTATGTTTTTTATCGTCGATCATCTTTAAATCATAGAGAAAGAGATCTACCATTCCGCCGATATTTTCCAACAATTTTGGATTGAAATTTCCACACGTATCGACAGTTGTGTGAAAATCCTTTGACTTTGACATTTCGAGAAGAGCTTCCAAAAATTTAGGTTGTTCAAAAGGTTCTCCTCCCGAAAAGGACACACCCCCAAAAGATTCTTCATAAAAAAGGCTGTCCTTTTCAAGCTCCGTCAGGACCTCCTCTGTGGAGACTTCCCGCCCGATAATCTCCAGAGCTCCATAGACACAGGCATCTTCACATTTACTGCACAAATCACACCGGCTCAAATCGACTTCGATGGAGCCTTTTTTTCTTTTGATCGCTCCATTCGGACAGGCGGAAATGCAAAACCTGCATTCGGACGGACATTTTTCATTCCTTAAAAATATCTCAGGTTCAGCATGAATCCCTTCAGGATTGTGACACCACTGGCATTGTAGGGAGCAGCCTTTAAAAAAAACTGTCGATCGGATCCCGGGACCGTCATGTATCGCATAGTGCTTGATATCGAAAATTATTCCTTTGACCATACACATATCCTAAATTAGTATTTTAAACCATTCCCTTGCTCTTGAGAAGGGGTGAAATAGAACAATACACATCTCCATTTCCGAGATTTAAAGAACGATTTTAAAAAAGTAGATTAGAAATCAAGTAAAATAAATCTGAAAAGGTGGAAGCGCTCCACTCGGATTTTTAACGCCATTCCCTCATTGCTCCTCTCGGCACTTCCGTAACTCCGCACGTAAACCTTGCTCACTAAAGAGAGAATTTCCAAGAAGACGCGTACCACTTTTCTTAATCCATTCCGTGCTCAGACATACTCAGTGGCCGACACAGTCGGCTTCCCTCGATGAGCAACTCGGTAAGGCTAAATCCTCGGATGTCGCTTTTTCCATCCTCTTCAGATTTCACTTTGTGTGATATCTCCATCATCTTCCCAGAACTCGTTCTTTGAATCGCGGAATTG
>JAUWVG010000327.1 GCA_030617525.1 Candidatus Aminicenantota bacterium
CGTCGTTCCACCTTTAAAATTCCTGTCTTTCGCCACAGCAGCCCCATGAGCTTTTCGGACTCTCCGGAAGCCTCCAGCTCGTTCAACAGACAATTGACTAAAGCATCTGATTCGATCGGGCCTACATGCGGATGGACAATCAACCTTAGGGAGGCACGCCCCACATCATCCTCTTCCTCGACCAGCTGGTAGTGGGTAGGCCCTCCCCCAAAGCGTTTCGGCAGCACTTCATCAATAATCCGGGAGAGATCGATATTCAGGAAAGCCATTCCTTCTGAAGTCAATTTTTCATAGCTGTGGATATTCTGAAAATAGGTTGTCCAGCCCAGATCCTCAAGCGGACAGCCGCAGTTACGTTTTTTAAGAGTTGCCTTGTCCCCCAAGGACACATTTAAAAGAATGTATGGCGTGGCAGGTTCTAAGGTCGTAACAAACAGAGATCCAGCAGGTATTCCGCTCTGATGTTTTTCTTTTTTAACCTGAAGGAGAGCCAAACGATCATTAAGAAAATGAACCTCATCCGATGTCTCTCGATGAAGGCAGCCATATCCAATTGTACCAACTTCGATACTCCCATACCTATTGGACACCTCGGCTCCACACTCATGGATAGTCTTCAAACGTATATCAGAAAGAGGCTCTCCGGTTACGGTGAATTGGGCACCCTTTAAATCAGCACCGGTCTTGTGAGCTTCAAGACAGAGCCGGATGATTGAACTGGTATAGCCGATGAGATGAGGATATTTCCCGGCATCGAGAACATCCAATATCCACTGGAGAATTGGTTGAGACCTGTCAACAGGGACATACTGAAGTTTGGGCAATGTGACTTTCGCCGCAAAACTTGCCCAATGGATTGCTCGAGTACTCCAGCGGTACCGTGGATGCAATTTTCCTGAAGAAGGATCGATCAGGGAGAACAAACGCTGCGGATACACTCCGAATGCGCTAGATTCTAGAAGATGATTGATAACTGCTCCGCCAGGGACACCCCATACTCCGTACACCCAATCTTCCTCTCCTCGAGCATTGACATCCAAAAGGCAATTCACTGAACGGCTTCGTATGTAAGCCATGCTTATGGGAACGGAAATACTTTTGCTGCTGCTTCCACTCGTCCGGATGTTTAATCCACAGGGGACCGAGGGATTCTTCAATTCAAAGGGACTGATTGAAAATCTAAGGCTGCCGCGCACAACATCCTGACGTCCTTTAAATTCATTGACTGTGAGATAAACTCCATTTTGGAATAAGATTTCAAGAACTCCATTGATCCCTTCTTTGTGAATAAGATTCTTAACATCTTCAAATTCACAGCCGGCATGAATGAGGAGCCTGCTCAGGGGATTTTTCGAGTCGGGATGAAGTATTTTTTTTATCGAGCTCAAAAACCTTAATTCCTGATTCTTAAACCGCCAATTCAGAATACTCCTCGCCTCTGAATTGGTCATTTGATACTTATGAAGAGAAGGTATTTTCGCTAAAAATTTGATTCCAGCCAGAGATTCCTCTGCTAATGAGAGAAAAAAGTTTTTTTTCATAGCGTTTTATAAAAAAGAACTATATAGCAGAGAGATTAATCCAAGTCAAACTGCATGAGTAAAAAACGCTTCTCACGCCAACAAGACTGTGATAATCTTAACTGGAAATATCTCATCAAACAGAAATAAGTAGATATATCTATAAGAAATGCCTGTAGTTTCTTTCATGAAAATTCTCTTCGCGAGTAGAAAGACGGGCTTTTTGTTTATCTCAGAAGCTCTCGCTCTCTTTTCATTTCTGGCCCATCAACTTTTTTTTGTCCGCAAAAATGAAACAATTAACACAGGATTCGATTTCCTTTTTATTGCCGCAACTCTTTGTTTGCTCGCCCTGATTTTCGCAGGAATGTCCAAAGCTCTAGATCTATACTCTTCATTCCTTGCCGCAAAAACTCATTCTGAAAAACCGGAGCTAACCAGAGATATAATTCTTACTCTGAGTCCGTTTAACATCCTCTATCTCATTTTTCTTCAACACGTTATCTATTTAAGGGATCTGACTATCGCTCTTCTTTTTTTATCAAGTGCAGGATTTGTGTACCTTCAAATTATTTTCTGTGTGAGGCTTGCTAAATCAAAACAAGAAGAAAAATTTTTCCAAAGAATCCATGCTTGGATAAAATTGGATTATTTCTCTAACAATCAAATCCTTATTCTGACTTTTGTTATCCCGTTAATTCTATTTAGCCTCTTGGGTTCAGGATTGATTGTTCCTAAACATCCCTTCACAGGAGATGAGCCCCACTACCTCATCATTACAAAGAGCATTCTTGCAGACGGGGATATCAACCTCAGGAATAACTACCAGAATAAAGACTATCTGGATTTCTATCCAGGCCAGCTCAAACCTCATACCCGGCCCGGCAGGAAGGGTGAGGAATACCAATTCTCGAGGCACTCTCCCGGGCTTCCCATCTTACTTGTCCCCTTCTATTATTTAGGTGATAAAATCGGAAATGTCTTTTTTCCAGAAAATCCAGCTTTAAAAATTCAATTTCTTGTTTTTTTTGTTCGGCTGCCATTCTGGATTCTTACATCTCTTCTTGGTTGGAGTTTATTTTTATTAGCATATGATCTTACAAAGAAAAGGCATATTGCACTTCTCGCATGGTTGTTTTTTTGCTTCACTTCACCTGTGATCTTTTACTCTCAATTGGTCTATCCTGAAGTCCTGGCTGCCCTTATTTGCCTCCATCTCTTCAGGCAGGGTGTTTTCAAAAAGAAATTGGAAGCGAAACATTCAATCCTTCTGGGATTAGGGATCGCCTATCTTCCCTGGTTGAACATAAAATACGCCGTACTGGTATTAACGTTATTCATTCTTATTGTCTATAATCTTTTTCGCCCATTGAATAGAAAATTAAAACCGATTTTTTCTTTTCTTTCGCCCATCTGTATTTCATTTGTTCTTTATCTCTTCTATCTCTGGACACATTATGGAAGCCTTTCCCCTATCTCTCCTTATGAATATAGTTCGACAAATACAAATTTTCAATTTCCTCAGTTCATGCATTTAAACGGGCTTGAATTTATCCGCTGTGGTATAGGCTATCTCTTCGATCAAAGGTTTGGACTCTTTCCATATTCCCTGGTCTATATCCTCTTTTTCCCGGGGGTCATCTATCTGTATAAAAAGAATAAAAAAGAGGCTGCTCCACTTTTAGTATTACTTGGTCTCTATTGGGCTTTCTGCTCTTTAAGCTACTACTGGGGAGGTTACTGTCCCCCGGGAAGAACACTTTTTCCAGTCATTTGGATTTTGGCCCTCTTCGCGGCTGTAGCATACGCCGGGGCAAAGAACAAAGCGTCTACCGTTTTCCGACGAGTTTTTCTATTTATGAGTCTATCGACGGCTCTCACAGCGATTCAAAATCCAAGACTCCTCTACCATGTTAGCCCATCTTATTTACCGGGAGACGAAAGATTCTACAGTCATTTTTTTTCCCAATTCAGCAATCTCTTCTTGGACTTAAAATCTATTATCCCTTCATTGGCAAACAAAGAACACATCCTTTGGCTCCCGACTTTAATTTGGCTGCCGGCCGTAATGCTAATCGCTTTTGTTTTCCTCAAGAAGAAAAAATTCAGAGAAGATAAGAAGACACTTAAAAAACTTTCTCTGCATACTGTTTTTGTGTTTGTCCTGTCTATTTTCTGTCTAGGTTATATCTTTTTTAATATCAAACTCGATTATGGTATTTCCTATGAAGGGAAAAATTATGAACTTTTTTTCCAGGATCAAGGCAACTATGGGCAGGAACTGAATGGATTTTGGACAAAAGGAAAGAGTTCTACAGGAGTCGTTCTCAAATCTCCGACTCGTGTGTCTGAAATTCGTCTGAATGTTTCAAGCCAGATAAAAGGACAGACCCAAATCCGGGTTGGCAATTTCAGGACAATCATCGAACGTCAGAATTCTCTTAGCCTTGGAAATTCTTTGATTGTTCACTCACCCGTTGGTTTTCCCTGGATAGATGGCTACATCTACTACATCCGGTTGAATGAAAAC
>JAUWVG010000112.1 GCA_030617525.1 Candidatus Aminicenantota bacterium
TCCATGGTGGTGTGGAAATTCCCGTCATCTGTTCCGGCATAAATGAGGCCTTTCTTTAGAGGTGATTCGGCAATGGACCAGACTGTGGAAAAGGCGATGTTGCCCTGCTTTTCCGGATCGTAATTGGTCAGATCGGGGCTGATTTTCTTCCAGTTCGTCCCGCCGTCATCCGTCAGGAAAACGAATTGAGCTCCCCAGAGAATGCGCTTGGTGCTGTGCGGAGACATAATGATGGGTGCATTCCACTGGGCCCGCTTTTTCACTTCCCCGAAGTCAGGCGCAATAGTCTGGCCCCGGCTTCTCCTCCGCCTCTGCCCCTCTACGGGTTCTGGTTCGGGCTGACTGAAGTCTTTGACAAAGGGGCCTCCGCCGTAACGTGTCGTAAAAAAGACGATATCCGGATTGGTCGGATCGATGGCATGCCGTCCGGCCTCATCTCCCACAGTACTTGTCCACTCCGTCCAGATGATGTTGTCCCGCCCGGCGGTCATATCGATTTCGCCGCGCCAGGCGCCGGAGTCCTGAATATTGCTGTACAACCAGAATTTCCCCTCAGTCTGAGTCGCAGCAATGCTGAACTGATGGCCGATCGGAAGGTTGGACGGATGTTCGTACGTGGCAAAGTCATCATAAGTGAACATCACACCGCCGTCATTGACCAGAATGGCATGATTTTTGTCCTCAGGATTGATCCACATCCCGTGGTAATCGACATGATTGCCCCGGATGCCTTCCCATGTCTTTCCGCCGTCTTTGGAGCGGCTGGTTCGGAGTCCAATGACATAGACGATATCGGGATCATAGGGAGCAACTCTGACCTGACCGAAAACCCAGCCATAGGCAGGGAAAAGTCTTTTTATGCCGTCATTTCCTTCCACCAAAGCCCAGCTTTCACCCTTGTCATTACTGCGGTAGAGGTGAGCTCCGGACATGTGGATAACAGCGTAGACAACGTTGGGCTGAGTCAGACAGATATCCAGGCCGATGCGCTCACACTCTCCCTTGGAAAAGTCGGGAAGTCCGTTTGTAAGCGGCAGCCAGGTCGTCCCGCCGTCGGTCGTTTTGTACAGACCGCTCTGGGGGCTTTCCTTGGGATCATTCCAGCGGTAGCGAAGCCGCTCGGCCGTTCCGGCATAGAGGATATCCGGATCCTCGGGGTCCATAGCCATGTCGATAACACCGGTCTTCTCATCGATATAGAAAATCTTGGTCCATGTCTTCCCGCCGTTTTTTGTCTTATAGACACCACGTTCTTCATTGAATTTGTATTCATTTCCGGCTGCGGCCACATAGACGATATTGGAATTCTCCGGATGGATGAGGATGCGGGAGATTTGCTGCGTATCGGTAAGACCCATATGCTGAAAGGAATCGCCAGCGTCGGTGGACTTCCAGATGCCGGCTCCTGCCATGCCTGAACGAAAGATATTGGCTTCCCCCGTGCCAACCCAGAGAATATCGGGATTAGACTGGTCCAGCGCGATATCGCCAATGGAGGCCGTGGGATAGTCCTCAAAGATGGATGTCCAGGTCTGTCCATCATCTGTGGTTTTAAAAACACCTCCCTGTGCTATGGCACAGTACATGGTCTTGGGAAGCGAGGGGTGGGCGTCGACATCGGTCATACGTCCTGACATCGCGTTCCCACCGGCATAGGTCCAGGTCAGGTCGTTAAACGGTGACGCCGCACGCCATTCCTGGTGTTTTGTGAAATTGTCCAAACGGGCGATGGCCTCTTCGGAATCCTTGACGCCGCCAGTATTACAGGCTGCAGCCAGAAAGATTCCTGCCAAAAAAAGAAAGCAAACTAAGGATTGGTTAGAAAAATTGCGAATGTTTTTAATAAACATAAAGACCTCCTTGAGATATATGTAGGATAAACTATATCAACCAGAGGAAAAAAACAACATGAAAGGTCACAAGGAGAGACAAAGGAGAAAGCTACTGAGAACTTGAGAGAGGCTTTACAGCTTTTTCTTTTGGATTGTTTCGAGCGAGGAACCCTGGATAAAGTATTAAAGGAAAGCGGATAACTCCTCAGTCTTATCGCATACTCCTGCGCGTATTTAAGAAAGCAGGTTTCTCTATCAAAAGGACCAAAGGGAGCCATATTGTCATGAATAAGCCTGGTGTGGCAAGACCAATAGTCATTCCAAATTATGACAGAGTGGATGTAGATATAATCAAAGAAAATTTAATGACGAAGGTTTGCTCTAAGATTTCTTTCTATTTAACAGCTCCAGCAGCCCTTTTGCTCCTATTCCAGTCTGCTTGGGTCCAAGAATGGCCATTAAAGTTCCTTTTGGCAATGATGTTTTACTCTTTGGAATAATGGTTACTTTTGTTCTGTCATAAATCTTCTTGGTAAGGGCCATTCCATGATTAGTTTGGCGGTGTTCTATCCATCCCTCTTTCCGCAGAAGTTTAATAAGTTGTATACCGGATAGGGCAGGAATTTTTTGATATTTCAAATTTTGAGTTCTTCCTTATGTATGGGGTAAACATAAGGACGAACGTAAGTATTGGTGTCGAAAGGTCCTGAGATTTTTATCTCATTCATTTTTGGTGCATGTGAATGAAATGTAATATTAAACTCTTTGAAAAAACTTCTAATTTCGCCAACATCCTCCAGAGTATCCAAATGAAGAAGAACTAAATCTTCAAGTTTTCTCTGTGCTTCTTGGATGGAACGCCCAAAAGTGGCGGTCCCAAGTTCTTCACAAAAGGCTGTCCATTTTTTTCCGTCTCTGCGAAATTTAAATGTGACAACAATGTATCCTTTTTTTTTCATGACAAGTTTATAATTCATTTTAGCATAAAAGGAACAGTCGACACTATAATATTAAGCCTGTTCGTCCTTTATCAATATGGACGTATCTGTTCTCTAATTTTTCTCATTAATTATATATAGAATTAAGTATAGTATCCCACTAGTGTCCCATCATAACTCAAATAGATTCACGTTATGAAAGCCTGGCTCCAATTTATCTTGATCCTCACGGAGTGCTTGTCTCAAACTTCCTCTTGTCCCGCTTGCAGATGATCTGCAAAAGGTTTCGTCCTGACATGACTGATCCGGCTATTCCCCCTTCCATGTAGAAATTGTACAGCCCGGGAAGCGATCTTTTCATATACTTTCCAGTTTAAGCCAATTCTGAATTTCCTTTCTCTCTACAAGCATGACCTTCACTTTGCCTATGAACAAATCCTGTAGTTCTTTTTTCTCGGAATCGCCTGCTTTATCCCAGAGAACCTTCTTCATGAGTTGATTAAGCTTTATGGCTTTTTCAGTAGGATAAGGAATTTTCTGTGGATAGAATTTAACCAGAATACTGGCTTCGTTGTCTAAACGCTTAAACTCAAAACACTGGGCCTCAGAATCGAGCTTATCGGAGCTGAATTGAAGCAAGTCTTTGCGCTTGAATTTATGGGCAAGGCCTTTGAACCCAGATGCAGCAGCAGCTCCTGTCAGGAAGCTGAACACCTGTCCTATGACGCCGATAACGCCCTCATCCGGCTCTCCATAAATTGTGATGGCGATGTTTCCCCTTGTGGGAATTTCATCTGGATATAGGAAGTCGAGTGCTTCCTGACAGCTCATAAAGGCACCGGTGACAGTGGGGCAGGCGTGGCCGGCCATTTTCACGGCTTCGATAAAAGTATATTCCAGAACTGCTTCATCTTCCTTGAAGGCCCCAAGCGTCTCCCCCAATGGTTCTTTAAATTTTATGGGCTTAACATCATAAAGAAAGTCTCTAAATATATTCGACATGAAGTCTCCTTCAGCAGTCTGAGTTTCTCCATTTTACTTCTAACCTGACTCTCCATCAAGTTTTAATGGATTTATTGAATCACGGCCGCATTGGTTTTCAAGAGAAACATGCGGGTACCCCAATAAATTTCCGCAACCTCAAGATCCAAGAGCTGAAATAATAGTACCCGATATCAACTTTTTAGGCATGTAACGGTTCAGGAAATCTTCTCCCCTCTTGTGCAAGAATTTCTCAACCAATCTCAAAACTGAGAAAAAATATAAGAAGTAGCGTCTTATTCAAGTGCTATGGCAGCTCCGGGGAAGAAATTGTTAAAATTGACATTCTAGAAAAAATGCGTTATTTTAAATGTATATCAATGCTATTTACTGCAGTTCACATACATTATCACCGGAGGCCAAAATGAAAGAAATAAAAAATATCAGTCTTCGCCTTTCAGCAGAGGAATATTTTGCATTTGACACAATTTGCAAGGAAAAGGGTTACAGCAAAACCGGAAAAATCAGAGAGTTCATTCACAATCTCATAAAAGAAGAGCTCGAAAGCGCAAAAACAAGTGCCGAAGAATGGGAAGATATAAAAACCGGAATTAGAGAAATAGAGAGAGGCGAATACGTTTCTTTAAAGGAGCTCAAACGTGACCTCAGAACAGGAAAAGTGGCGGATAACAAAGATCTCGAATACAGCGCGAAAAAACATAAAAGCATTAAAACCTGAGTTACAGAATAAAATAATCGAAAGATTCGAAGCTCTACAGGATAATCCTTTTTCAAAGGACATTAAAAAAATTGAAGGGAAAATGAATATCTTCAGGGGAAGAATTGGAGATTATAGATATTACTTCCGGCTAGATCAGAAAACTAAGTCTATTGAAATCCTGCTGCTAAAGTCTCGAGGGGAAATAAAAAAGCGCACCATAAGAAGACTCTGTTAAATAATTTAGGGACTGTCCCAATAGTGTGCCAATAAGATATTAACTGGAAAAATCAACTATGGCTTCAATCGTTTCCAGATATGTTCCACAAGGAGCCCATACACTTGACCGTGCATTTTTATTAACAAGTTGTTAATTTACACGGCATATTAACAGCTATGTATGAAAGAATCCTGAAAAACCGATTGTCAATAAGATACTATGTTTAAAAACTATATTAAAGTCGCTGCCAGAAATATTTTAAAGCACAAGGGCTATTCCCTGTTCATTATTTTTGGACTGGCCGTCGGCATGGCCTTTGTCATTGCGATACTGTCAGTCAGCGTTCAATCCATACTCCCCATCAAGTTTTAATGGATTTATTGACTCTCGACTCAGTTGTATATATCCTTATGCAGAGATTTAGGGGAGATAAAAATGCATAAAAAAAAGATTTTGATGTGTTTGGCCGTGAGTTGTGTTTTTTTGTGGATGACAGGAGTGGCGCAGGATAAATCCATCCCTCCGACAAGTCATCCCGACGTCGGTTCCTGGCAGGATTTGTTTGATTCGGATCTATCCAATGCCATATATCCTGAGGGGATCTGGACTTCTAAGGACGGCATCCTCACGGCAAGTGAAGATCAAGCGATTTGGAGTCAGAAAAGCTACGACAACTTTATCATTGATCTGGAATTCAAGACAGCTTCAGGTACAAACAGCGGTGTTATCGTTTATGTCTCTGATATTAAAAACTGGATCCCAAATTCAGTTGAAATTCAAATCGCAGACGATTACGACGAAAAGTGGGCCAAAGCACCCAAGACCTGGCACTGCGGAGCCGCCTTTGGTCACCTTGCCCCTAAAAAGAGTATGGTCAAAAAACCCGGCGAATGGAACCGCTTTACCATCACATGTATCGATCATAAAATCTATGTGATGTTGAACGGAGAGCAGGTTACAGAGCTGGATATGAATCTTTGGACATCCGCCAAAACAAACCCTGATGGCAGTGAGATCCCAGCCTGGCTGAGTAAACCCTTGGCTGAACTACCGACTCACGGCCACATCGGTTTTCAAGGGAAACATGCTGGTGCCCCCATATATTTCCGCAACCTCAAGATCCAAGAGCTGAAATAAATTTTGTACAATTGATACCAACTTGATAAAAATACCAGATCAGATACTCGAATCGAAATCGTCTTTGATCAATAACACCAGACATTTTTATTGACAAGTTGTTAATTTACACGGCATATTAACGATTATGCATGAAAATCATCCTGAAGTTCCCTGCTTTGTTGTTTCCCCCACTAAACAATCCTATCGATTATCTTTTGCTCGTGTCTTGCCTCCAAATAGATTGTTCCTAGAACTGAAGTAAAGAACCGGATTGGGTGTCAATAAGATATAAGGTTTGCTCTAAGATTTCTTTCTATTTAACAGCTCCAGCAACCCTTTTGCTCCGATTCCAGTCTGTTT
The DNA here is from genome assembly GCA_030617525.1 of Candidatus Aminicenantota bacterium. Lineage (GTDB taxonomy): Bacteria > Acidobacteriota > Aminicenantia > Aminicenantales > Aminicenantaceae > JAUWVG01. The sequence goes on from JAUWVG010000112.1 coordinate 6,169, forward strand.
AGGTCCAAGAATGGCCATTAAGGTCCCTTTTGGCAATGATGTTTTACCCTTAGGAATTATGGTAACTTTTACTCTATCAGAGATTTTCTTAGTAAGTGCCACTCCATGATTTGTTTGGCGGTGTTCAATCCATCCCTCTTTTCGTAGAAGTTTAATAAGATCTATACCGGATAGGGCAGGAATTTTTTGATATTTCAAATGTTGAGTTCTTCCTTATGTATAGGGTAAACATAAGGACGAACGTAAGTATTAGTGTCGAAAGGTCCGGAGATTTTTATCTCATTCTTTTTTGGCGCATGCGAATGAAAGGCAATATTAAACTCTTTGAAAAAACTATTAATTTCGCCAACATCCCCCAGAGTATTCAGATGAAGAAGAACTAAGTCTTCAAGTTTTCTCTGTGCTTCTTGGATGGAACGTCCAAAAGTGGCAGTCCCAAGTTCTTCACAAAAGGCTGTCCACTTTTTCCCGTCTCTGCGAAATTTAAATGTGACAACAATGTATCCTTTTTTTTTCATGACAAGTTTATAGTTCATTTTAGCATAAAAGGAACAGTCGACACTATAATATTAAGCCTGTTCGTCCTTTATAAATATGGACGTATCTGTTCTCTAATTTTTCTCAGTAATTAATTGGGGACTGCAGGCTGTTCGAAAACTTTTTGATTCATCGTATATATACCATTTGGTCCAGAGGTTAGTACACTATTCATACCTCAGAGCGTCCACGGGATCGGCTCTGGCAGCTCGGACGGCGTGGTACAACACGGGGGCCATGGCCATTGAAATGGATAAGAGGCCCGCGAGACCGAACCAGACTAAGCTGATCCCAGTCCGATAGGCAAAGCGCTGAAGCCAAACGTGCATGGCATACCCGGCAACCGGCCAAGCCAGAAGGTTGGCCAGGATCAACCACCTCAAAAACTCCCTAGAGGTTAGACTGATGATCCCGGAAAATGAAGCACCCAGGACTTTCCGAATGCCGATCTCCTTGGTCCGACTCTCGACGGCGAAGGCGGAC
>JAUWVG010000219.1 GCA_030617525.1 Candidatus Aminicenantota bacterium
AGTCCCGGGCAGTTCCTGCAGACATCGGCCTTAACTCCCGGAATTGCAGCATAGTTGAGCATGGCTTCTTTTTCCCGGCCCTGGGCCGCAAAATAGCGGAAGTAGCGCATGATCGTATTGACGGGAACTCCATGGGGGCATTGAGGTTCACATACTCCGCAGGCATGGCGGCAGTAGAGCTCTCCACAGCCTTCCTCGTATGCGGCCAGTTTGGCTTTGTCCAGGTCGTTTAAACTGGAGCCGGAGAGACCGATAAATCTGTCGAGTTCGTCATATGTCTTCGGTGGGAGGCAGACGGAATTGACGTTGGGATTGTCAAGAACAAATCGAACGGCTGCTCCCTGGATTTCCTGTGGATTTTTGAGATCGTATTTCTGAATGAAGCTTTCCGCCTTATCCATTTTTTCCTGGTATCTCTTTAAGCCGTTGGCCCTGAATTCACTGATTTCTTTTCCCTTTTCTTTCATGGCTTCAATACTGGCTTTCATGGAATAGAAGATGGCTATTGGAGTGCTTTTCATGAGAACGGCTCCGATCTTTTTTTCTTTACAGACTTGGAGTACACGTTCGCCCTGGTCCATTTTAAGGAAGTTGTAGGCGAAGAGAAAAACATCAAATCGTCCGTCATCCGCTGCGGCGAGAAGCACCTTGTCCATGGTCTCTTCCGAATCTTTGTACCAGAAGGATCCGTGATTGGATGCGCCCACATATTTTACGCGGCCTTCGGCCTTAAGTTCCTGCATTGCGGCATGGAAGCCCTCTGTTTTCACAGTTTCGGCCTTTTCCGGGCAGTGCATCATGATGCAGTCGACGTAGTCCATCTCGAGCTCTTCGAGGCATTTCCGTGCTCTTTTGAGGAATCCTTCCTTGGTTTTGTCCTCCATAACCTGAAGTTTAGTTGAGATGAAAATCTCTTTCCGGTTGTGTCCCTTCATGGCCGCGGCAATAATCCGGTGGTGGCCGGGATACTGTTCGGCCGTGTCGATATAATTCATTCCGGCGTCGAGAGCGGTTCCTATGATCCCTTCGTCCATACTGGCGCCGAGACTGATATCTGAGACTTTAAATCCGGTCCTTCCGAGCGTGCGGTATCCCTTGATCTTTGGAGCGGGATTTGATTCTTCCTGTTTTGTTCCTGGAAATCCTGTTCTGGCGGCTACACCTGCGCCAATCATCCCAAGTGTGGATTTTTTCAGAAAATGTCTACGACCTATATGATTTTTTCGTTTCATGGTTCCTCCAATAATTTATTTTTCCGGAGTGTGCGTTCCAAAGCGCATCCGGATGATATTAGACTGCCCATCTGGGTAGACATGGGCAATAAAGAGATTGTCGTAGGTGGCGTCATTCAGATTGTTAAATTTTTTGCTGCCGGCCAGCTCATTGGCCAATACGGGAATGGTGTTGGAATGGCCGACAATGAGCACCGCGCCTCCGGGATGGGAATTTATAATTTTTTCCAAAAAACCTCTTTCTGCGGGTTTGTAGTTTTGGATTATTAAGTTTTTGTCTTCAGCTGTGGGAAGGACTGTCTGTTTTGTCCTTTTATATGGGGTTGAATAGATGACATCGAGTTTTACATATTTGAGAATGTACATCAACTCGTCCGCCCTGGCCTTGCCTTCTGGAGTCAAGACCGGATCATCCGAGCCGTCTTTGACCTTTTCGGCATGCCTGACCAAAAAAATGGTTGTTACAGAATCCAAATCACCGTAAATCCCATAACTTGGTATCATCAAACCAAAACAAATGACAACTACAAATAAAGGAAAATATGTGTCTTTTTTTTTGGCTTTCCCTTTCATTTTATCTGCCCTCACTGTAATCGGCCCGTGTCATTCGTAAGTACATAACACACTTAAAATCCGACAGTCAATGACAAAACAGAATTGGGGTGTACCCGAGATGACATTTGACGAGTGGCTGAAGCAGAAAACTCAGGCCATCTAAGAACAGTTAAGTAAAAATGCTATATCTTTGTTCCGATCCAATCAAATGCAAAAGATTCGCTTTGGACGGCCGCTCGTGCTTGCCTTCTCATCATGTTGCTTAAAACAGATGAGGTATCGGCATATAGGAGTACGGTTCCGAATCCGCTCATCTCTTTGTTATTGTCAAACGTTCCAGCAAAAGTTATTATTCCGTCTGAGGCGGACACGTCGAAATCGATATCTTTGCCCTTGACCGCATAGGTTCCTGTAATCGGATCGCCATTACTGGTTAAAGTCACGGCACCCGTTTTTTTATCGCCGGCAAAAGTGATTGTCCAGTTTTCCGTTCCTCCCACATCATATGTGGCCGTAAAACTCCAGGTCCCAACGACATTGTATCCTAAAAAGCCGGGGCAGCCGTAATTGATCACGATACTTAAAACTAGTGCAGTGATGGCCAAATACTTCGTGCTTTTTTTCATTGTTTCTCCTTGATGAATAGCTCGATTATGTGTCTCATAAATATCCTTTCTACAATAGCACTCATAGGAATACTGGGTCAATGATTTCCGAAAAATGTTAAAAAACCATTCACATTATGAAAGCCAGGCCCCAAGCTAAATCAGAATATCTTTCTTTTTGTAGAAAATAAAAGTAAGGGTGAAAAATAGTAGGGAAAATCCCAAAAAATAGAGGATGCGCCACCATGCCAATCCATATTCTGGACTGAGGACGGAGGAATCGACATATTTAAAGGGGCTCAAATAACCGATTATATCCAACTTGGGTGTGACTTTTGACGCAGCATCGATGAAGTATCCTCCGATAACAATGCCGATGGAAATATTGGTGGTGGGACGGCCCCGTTTGATCCAGAGGGAAAGAAAGAGACCCACTGCTCCAACGGTCAGCATCAATAGGAAACAATAAAAAGTGTGGATGAGAAAGGCCGCCAACCTATATTCGCTGTCCCCTTTGAAAATTTCAATACTGATAAAGCCTGTGATCAGGATGACGATATTTAATGTCAGCAGAAGAGAAAAATAAGCGGCCAGTTTGCTCCATACAATTTCTATGCGTGTGACAGGCTTTGTGAGCAAGAATTCGGCTGTTTTTTCGTGTTCTTCCTGGGATAGAATTTTTCCAGCCAGAAGGATAGAGAAAAAACTGCCCAGGAGCAGAATAAACATGCTGTTCCGGGCTGTGTAGAATCCCAGGACATTGACGAAACCATCTAAAGTTGCGCCAAAGGCTGTCATGAGGCCCTTCAAGAAGGGATTTTCGAAAATGACCGATAATTGTTTCAGAAAATCATCTTTCATGAGGATGGGGTAAAGGGCCATATCCAGAAGGATGAGAACCATGATTGACAGACACCAGCCGATAAATGAAGTCCGGTGATGCTTCAGTTCTTTGAAATAAATGTTTTTGTTCAACATCATCTCAGTCTCTCTCTTTCTCTGACTTGTCCTCATAGTAGTGCATAAAAATTTCTTCAAGAGTTGGTTCTTCGATGATCAGGTCCTTGATCTCCTTTTCTGCAAGAGCTTTGAGGAGAGAGTCCATTTCCCCGGAGAACATAAAACTCAAATTGTTTAAATTGGCCAAAGGATCGATTACGCCTGGACAGTCGATTTCATCGTTTTTTACAGCATGGGGGAATTCAATCTGCACTATACGCAGCTGCTTTTTTCTCAGGGTTTCGATATCTTCAACGGCGATTATTCGTCCTTCCTTAATGATCCCAACTCTCCGGCACAACTTCTGGACTTCGCTCAGGGTGTGTGAGGAGAGGAATATGGTCGTTCCCCTGCTGTTTTCCTCTTGCAGGATATTAAAAAATTTAGCTCGCATCAAAGGATCCAGGCCGGTGGTCGGTTCATCCAGAATCAATAGCTTGGGTTGGTGGATGAGGCTTTGGAGGATCGAGACTTTTTTTTGATTTCCCCTGGAAAGATCGAGGATTTTCCGGTCCAGGTCCAGGGTAAAAATTTCGGCCAGCTCCTCGATCCTGGAACGGCAGTCTGTGTCATAAAAATCAGCCGAATAATCGAGCAGTTCACGGACATCCATCTTGTGATAGTAATTGACTTCAGCTGGCATATAGCCGATTTGTTTCTTTATATCCTTTGTCTTTTTGACAATATCCAGGCCAAAAATGGACCCGCTTCCGGAAGTAGGGAATATCAGTCCAAGGAGAGTCCGGATGGTGGTGGATTTGCCGGCGCCGTTAGGTCCGATGAATCCGAAGATTTCACCGGATTCAATTTCCAGATTGAGATCGACAATCCCCCGGTCTTTTCCGTAGGATTTTGTCAGATTCTGGGTCTCGATCAAACTTGTCAATTCTCTTTGTTCCATTCGTAGGGGCGGAGATGCCATTCGAGGAATGTCCAGATTCTGTGCCACGAATCCCGCTGCTCCGGTGTGTCATCGCGTTCCCAGGTTTCCCTGTTGACCTGGCGGTTGAATGAATGACCGCCTCGAGGATTCTGGTAGATTTTGGTTTCGGCAAGGTCAGGCTTTTTCACTCTGAGGGCATTGACCAGCATTTCCGCTTCAACGAAATTCACATCCCTATCGTTCTCGGCAAGATGCACAAGGACGGGGATTTTGAGATCGTCGATTTGGTAAACAGGGGATCGTGCTATGTAAGCCTCACGATTTTCCCAGGTATTCCCGCCGATACGTCTCTGTTTCGTGTATTGGGACTGGTAGCGGGGCCCTTTATAAGCAAGCCGGAACACAAGATTGGTCACAGGGACGATTGCGACACCGCATTTAAACAAGTCGGGGCGCCGGATAATTCCATGTAATGTAATGAGTCCGCCGTGGCTCCAGCCTATCATCGCCTTCCGGTCGGGATCGATGTAAGACATATCCCGCCCTTGTATTTGATTGACCGCGCTGATGCAGTCTTCAACTTCGAATCCACCGTAATCAATAGCCTCCATATGTTCTTCACCATAGCCGGTGCTACCGCGGTATTCCGGGCAGATCACGACGTATCCGCGGTCACATGCTTCCTTAATAAATGGAAGATAGACATTTCCCAGATTGCCATGCACTCCGCCGTGCACCCAAATCAGCAGTGGATGGGCGTGTGTGCCCCGCTTTTTTAGGGGAGCAAAAAGATAGGCAGGTATGTCCATCTGTCCTTCACTGCTTTTGTATGTGAACTTTTTATATTCAAGGATGCCTTTTGTCTGGGCTTCGAATATCT
>JAUWVG010000267.1 GCA_030617525.1 Candidatus Aminicenantota bacterium
GCTTGGAGCATCGATTCAAGAGATTGTGCTGCTGCTTTCGAAGGAATTTACAAAATGGATCTTGGCTGCAAACCTCATTGCATGGCCGCTGGCCTATTTTATGATGAACAAATGGTTAGAAAATTTTGCCTATCGAATCAACATAAAATGGGACATTTTTATTTTTTCGGGAATCCTTACCACAGTTGTCGATCTTTTTACAGTTAGCTTTCATTCCCTGAGAGCTGCCAAATCTAATCCGGTGGATGCACTGAAGTACGAGTAGAGCAGAACCTTTCATCTTTTAATTAAAATAAATAAAAAAAAAGGCAACCTTATTTTATCAATAAACGTATAGATATATATAAGGAAAAAATAATGAAACTATTATCGCGCATTGAAGAAATCATTTTATTGTCCATCTGGCGGCTGGAAAATAACGCCTATGGAATGACTATAAGGGAAGAAATCATCAAGATTACAGGAAAGGATTGGCTCTTAGGCGCCATTTACGGCCCTCTGGGACGTCTCCAGAAGAACAGGTATGTTAATACCTTTAAAGGGGATCCATCCCCAGAACGTGGAGGCCGCAGCAAAATGTATTACCGGTTGACCAAAGATGGAATAAAGGCTCTTAAAGAGATTGAACATGTTAATTCTATTCTTTGGGATGGAATTAAAGAACTGAAAATTTAAAAAGAATGAATAAATACATAGACAATCCTCCAAAAATAGCAGGAAGGATCCTTGAGTGTATCATCCAAAAAGAGATCCTTTATGGAGCCATGGGGGATCTGGAGGAGCAGTTTTATCGGATAAAACTAGAGAGAGGATCATTCAGGGCGCGTCTTATCTACTGGAAACAGATTGGAGCAGCCCTCCCCTATTTTATTAAAAATTCAATTATCTGGAGTATTATCATGCTGAGAAATTACCTCAAAATAACTTTCCGAAACACCACCCGCCACAAGGGGTATTCATTCATCAACCTTGCCGGCCTTGCCATCGGTATGGCCTGCACACTGCTCATTATGCTCTGGGTAAAAGATGAATTGAGCTACGACAAATTCCATAAAAACGGCGATAACATCTACAGAATCATGAGCTACGGCACCAAATATATGATTGAGGGATTTGACGGCACTCCCGCTCCGCTTGCGCCGGCTATCAAAGATGAGGTTCCGGGCATAGAAAACTATGCGCGATTTTCAGATACATCCAAACTCGTATTCAAATACGAGGACAAAGTGTTCTACGAAACGAATGGTTTGATCGCCGATCCTTCAATTTTTGACATATTTACCTTTCCTTTTATCAAGGGAGATATTAATACGGCTTTTTCTGAACCTTTTGATTTCGTAATGACCGAAACCATGTCAAAAAAATATTTTGGACAAGACGATCCCATAGGAAAAACCATCGAAATTGAGGGAATACCTGCGTTAGTCACAGGAGTAATTAGAGATATCCCGAAAAATTCCCATATTCAATTCGATTTCCTCACCTCTTTTGAATTCATTAATGAGATATCAGGGTTCGGAACAAGTTGGGGATCTTTCAATTTTATTACTTATCTGCAGTTGAATCCTGACACCAATATTCAAGAGATAAACCAAAAGATCACAACAGTCGCAGACATCAATAACTGCCCTCAGGTGAAGGACGGATTGGGATTCCGTCTCCAGCCTCTTGCTGAGCTCCATTTGGACAGCCGTGCTTCCTACCGCAACTATGCCAATGTTGGAGACAAAAAATATGTATATGTCTTTTCGATTATTGCTTTTTTTGTGCTGTTTATCGCCTGCGTCAATTTCATGAACCTATCAACGGCACGTTTTACACATCGTGCTAAAGAGGTGGGAATGCGCAAAACTGTTGGAGCGAGCCGGAAACAGCTTGTTATGCAGTTTTTCGGAGAGTCCCTCCTTATGACACTGATGGCCTGTGTTTTTGCTTTGGTGCTTGTTTTTATGCTGCTTCCATTGTTTAACAGAGTTGCTGGAAAAGAACTGGAATTGGTTCTTCTTAATGCTCAGTTCGCACTCGGATTAGGTATTATTATCTTTTTAACGGCTTTGATAGCAGGCAGCTACCCTGCAATATATCTCTCCTCCTTTATGCCTGTTAATGCTTTAAAGGGGGCATTTAAGTCTCAGGGAGGGAAAGGCCAGATATTTAGAAGAATTCTTGTTGTCACCCAGTTTTCCCTGTCCATCATACTGCTTATAGGAACGATGATCGTTTTCAATCAGCTTCGTTTTCTCAGCCAAACAAAACTGGGATTTAATAAAGAAAATATCGTGTATATTCCTGTCAAAGAAAATATAGGGAAAAAATATGACACTCTCAAAGCCGAACTGCTCAGTGACCCAAATATCCTTGCGGCATCGTCCCAATACTATTTATTTGCAGAAGACGGCCCATTTCGGAGCACAGACTATAATTGGGAGGGACGAGAAGAAGACCAGCAAGTGGACATCATCCTGAATCTGGTTGATTATGACTTTATCCCAATGCTTGATATAGAACTTCTAGAAGGGAGAAACTTTTCAAAAGACTACGGAACAGATCTCACCCAGGCTTATATTCTAAATGAGCAAGCTGTTAAGGAAATGGGAATTCAGTCCCCTGTGGGTAAACAGTTTTCATACGGAAAAAGGGAAGGAACAATCGTTGGAGTCTTTAAAGATGCCCATTTCAGATCACTTCATATGGAGATTGAGCCGCATGTCTTTTTTATGATGGAAGATGTGTCACAGGCAACCGAGTACGGTGTTGTTCTTATCAAAATCAATGGAGAAAAAACAAAAGAAGCACTTGCGAAAATCCAGAGTGTATGGGAAAACCTCAATCCTAGCTCTCCTTTTGAATACCATTTTCTGGATCAAAAATATGACAGCCTGTACAGGAAAGAGAAGCAGATCGGGACGATTTTAAACTCTTTTACTCTCTTTGCCGTTATTATTTCTTGCCTTGGGCTTTTTGGCCTGGCCTCATTTTTGACCGAACAGCGAACGAATGAGGTCGGGATAAGAAAGGTGCTGGGGGCATCTGAATCCGGGATTGCTGTCCTGCTTTCGAAACAGTTTATAAAATGGGTGCTTATTGCGAACATATTTGCCTGGCCTGCGGCTTATTTTATTATGAATAAATGGCTGCAGAGCTTCGCCTACCGAATAAACATCGGTATTTGGATGTTTGTCCTCTCGGCGGTTCTTGCTGTAGGGATTGCCCTGATAACGGTTAGCTTCCAGGCCTTCAAGGCAGCCCGGGCCAATCCAGTCGACTCCCTAAGATACGAATAAATACTCAACATAACCACATCAATTTTCTTTAATTAAAACGAGTTGGCAACCTTTTTCATTGACAATCGTCTTATATATTGGATTCCAATAGAAATGGAGACAACATGGATTTATTGACAAGATTGGAAGAAGCCATATTGATAGCTGCCCTGAAGCTGGGAGAAGAGGCCTATGGAGTGCCAATTAACCGTGAAGTGTCACAAATTTTCGATAAGGTGTACACAATGGGAGGACTATATTTTGCATTAGATCAACTGGTTCGTAAGGAATATCTTGTGAAGAGGACTGCAGAGCCAATTCCACAACGAGGCGGTCGAAGCAGGGCCTATTACAGGATAACTCCTGAAGGAAATGATGCTCTTAATACGGCACGCCAACATCAGATCAAATTGTGGAACACAGTCACTGAGTTCAATAAATGAAAAACGCTACACCGCCTCGTTTGGCCGCGTGGCTTCTGCTCAGAATATCCGGTCTTCTCAATGGACCCTCTATTGTTGGGGATTATGAGGAAATTTATCTGGATATGGAAACTAAAAGCGGTATGAGGACTGCTCGTTCCTGGTATTGGTCTCAGGTTTTAAAATCTCTACCTATGTATACAACCAATGTAGTTTTTGGAGGAGCCTCGATGTTTAAAAATTATCTTAAGTTAGCTTACAGAAATATCTTCCGTCATAAACGATATGCATTTCTAAATATTTTAGGTTTAGCCATAGGATTGGCCGCATGTCTGCTCATTGCCAGCTATGTCATACACGAGCTGAGTTTCGATATGATGCATCCTTCAAAGGATCGCATCTACAGGATCAATGGCCTCATCCCCTTTGGTGGAGAAGTTCTGCATAATGCAGTTGTCGGAGCCCCACTCGGTCCGGCTGTTGAGGAATCCATTCCGGAAATAGAGGAAAGTGTCCGCATACTGAGAAGGCATGATGTACCCGTGCGTGTCGAGGATAAAGATTTTAAAGAAAAGAAGGTGTTTTTTGCAGAACAGGACATTCTCCAAGTGTTTTCTATCCCTCTTGTTCGGGGAAATCCTAGATCAGCACTTGAAGCACCGTTTTCTGTTATCATCGATGAATCTCTGGCCCGGAAATACTTTGGTCAAGAGGATCCTTTGGGAAAATCCATCCGGATGACACTCCAGAAAACTTTTGACTTCCAGATCTCTGGTGTCATGAGAAATATGCCTTCAAATACGGTCCTCAGAATACCTCTGATCGCTTCATTTGCCACTCTAAATCAAACTCACGGAGAGGCGCTAAAAAAGTGGGAAAGCTGGGG
>JAUWVG010000071.1 GCA_030617525.1 Candidatus Aminicenantota bacterium
CCAATTGTTGCCCGAAAATTAAAACTTTCCCCAAAGAGAATTACTAAAATTCAGATATTAAATCGTTCCATTGATGCCCGTCATAATAATGTTAAAATTCAACTTAGGATATTGGTTTTTATTGATACTCTTCCACCTGAAGAAGCAGCAATAGAATTCGACTATAAAGACGTCACTCATAAAGAGCCTGTAATCATTGTAGGTGCGGGTCCGGCTGGACTATTTGCAGCATTAAAATTGCTTGAATTGGGATTAAAACCAATCGTAATTGAGCGGGGAAAAGATGTAAATAAGCGTAGGCGCGACATTGCAGCCCTTCACAAAAACTTGAATCTTGATCCAGATTCAAATTATGGGTTTGGTGAAGGGGGCGCCGGTGCCTATTCAGATGGAAAACTGTATTCCCGGTCAAAAAAACGGGGCAGTATTAAGGATGTTTTGAATATCCTGAAATTTCATGGGGCTCATCCTGATATACTTATTGATGCACATCCTCATATTGGTTCCGATAAACTACCAGATATTATAAAAAACATACGCCATACCATCATTAATTTTGGAGGTGAAGTACATTTTAAAACCAGGCTTGAAGAATTGATCCTGGAGAGTAATAAGATAGCTGGAATTAGAACCAGTTCTGGTGACACACTAAAATCGAAAGTGGTAATTCTTGCCACAGGACACTCTGCCCGTGATATTTATGAAATGCTTAATAAGCAGGGAGTTGCTTTAGAGGCCAAGTCATTTGCTATGGGAGTGCGCATTGAGCATCCGCAGGAGTTAATCGATTCAATTCAGTATTCATGCCCCCAGCGTGGCCCCTATTTGCCTGCTGCTGCCTATAGTTTGGTTCAACAAATTGAAAGCCGTGGGGTTTACTCTTTTTGCATGTGTCCTGGTGGAGTGATTGTTCCGGCTTCAACCGCTCCGGGCGAGATGGTCGTAAACGGTATGTCACCTTCGAACCGGAATACACGGTGGGCTAATTCGGGAATGGTTGTTGAAATTCAGTTGGATGATGTTGGTTTCTCTCCATCAACACATGTTCTTAATGGGCTCACTTTCCAACGAAAATTTGAGAAACTGGCCTTTGCAAATGGAGGCTTGGGACAAATTGCACCTGCCCAACGAGCTGTCGATTTTTTTGATGGAAAGCTGTCGAACCAATTACCGGAAAGTTCTTTCCGGCCGGGTTTGCAATCCTCACCCTTGCATGAGTGGATGCCCGAACATATTCGGAAACGGCTTCAACTGGGGCTGCAGTCCTTTGACCAAAAAATGAAGGGTTATTTTACCAATGAGGCTTTATTAATTGGCGTTGAAAGTCGGACCAGTTCTCCCTTAAGAATACCAAGAGACGTGCAAACATTTCAGCATCCGCAAATAGAAGGGCTGTTCCCGAGTGGTGAAGGTGCCGGATATGCCGGAGGTATTGCTTCATCAGCCATCGACGGTGAAAACTGTGCCTTAAAAGTTAAAACATTCTTAACCCAAAAAATTTGAAAAATGATTTAGATGCCAAAGAAGAGGTTGAGCAAGTTCCACGTAATCCTGGAGCCGGGAGGTTCGGTTCCCCTAATTCAGTGACAAATCCCAACCGATAATTTATAATGTCTCTTCCGTGGGCGGTTAACTCAGTTCAATCCCTTTACCATATTTTCAGCATATTTCAATCGAATTTGTCACACAGATGTCACACGGGGAGAGGTCTATTTTGGGTGGCAAGTCACTTTAAAACAAAACCGTCCTTCAACTTCTCCTCCCTCTTTAAAACACAACAGAATCGCAACGTAATCTCAACACATCAGTTTTCGTAAAAAAATATACTGACATTATTGGATTTGGATATATGTCCTTGTTTACCACAGAGCTTGATATAATAATCACTTAAAGATAAAACATAACCACATGAACATCAAATTGAGCTGGCAAAGAAGCGCTCTTATTGTCTTTACTTCAACGCTACTTTTATTGTGTATCGTCCTAGCCGTCTTTGCCATTAGGGAAGTTGGAAGAGAAAAACTTGTTAGAGAAAATGAAATAATAGAGGACTATAAGACCGCTGCTGACATTATTGCATCTCAGATCAAAACAACCCTCAATGAACTGGAATCAAAGATAAACCAGCGCATCCAATCGTTCCCTACCTCTTCTAACTCAAAAGAGCTCCTTGGACTTTTTTCACAGATTCAGAGAGAGGAAGGCTTTATTGCGGAAGCATTTTTGATTTCAGACAAATACGGTGTTTCTTTCCCCCTTTTTCAACCTCTTTATGTTCTCTCGACCAATGCACAGTTATCCTTACCGTCTCAAGGACTTGAAATTAATCCTCTCTTTAAACAGGCCGAAACACTTGAATTCGCAACTGCAGCCTACTCTAAAGCCATTTTGGCTTATCAAAATCTATTTGTATCAGCAAGAAACAAACTGGATAAGGCCACTCTGCTCAATGCTATCGGTCGATGCTTTCTGAAAGCCAAAAATCCTGACGAAGCTGTGAAAGTTTATGACAGACTAGCTCAAAATTATTCTGAAGTCACAAACCCGAGTGGAGTTCCCTTTGGGATTATCGCCCATTTCCAAGCCGGAAAAATTCTTTTTGAACTCGGCAATTTTGAGAAAAGTTGTGTGCAGCTCTTTAATCTTCTTGAAGATCTATTTAAACCTCGCTGGTCACTGACAAGACCTCAATTCTATTTATATCTCAACAAAACAAAAGATTTGATTCAAGCCATGAGAGGAAAAACTTCAGAGATAATCGACGGAGGAACTGTCGAACAAAAGTGGGCAGAATTTTTACGACTTGAAGAAGGCCGGACGCAATGGATGAACCGGATTGAGCTGTTGGTTGAAAATTTAATTCCGAAAATGAAAGAAATATCGGCTGATCCAAAAACAGCATCTAATGACTTTCAAAGATTTTCTGAAATCCTGGAAAACAAATCCTTTCTATTCGCCTTCAAAACTATAAATTCCGATTCCCTTTATGCCTTCCTTTATGATGCTGACTATTTCATTAGCCAAGTGATCCCAAATATCCTCGAACAAATTCCGGCTTTAGATAATGGGACAGCTATCTTCTTTGACCATTTAGGCCGTCCGTTAACCAGCCAAGATATCCAAGAAGTCAAGGAAATCCAACCCCTTATTTCTATACCTGTTAGCACAAACCAGGACTTTCTTCCCTGGACCATCTCAATCTATGAAAAGGTGCCGGGCTTTGCTGAAAGACAGTACAAACAAAAGAGGAACCTTTACCTTTTTACCGCTGCTGCTGTCATTTTCATTCTTTTTTTTGGTGGCTTTTTGGCAATCCGCAGTACCGCAAAAGAACTCAAACTGGCCAGGATGCAGTCTGAATTTGTATCCACCGTCTCCCATGAGTTCAGAACCCCGATAATGTCTATCCGTTATTTGGGTGAACTTTTGCAAAGGGGACGGGTCAGGGACGAAGAAAAAAAACAGGAGTATTATGATACTATTACTGAAGAAAGCAAACGGCTGGGGCGCCTGATAGAAAATACACTTGATTTTTCGAAAATCGAAGCCGGAATGAAAAAATACTCCTTTGAACAGACAGATATTGCAGAAATTTTAGCCGAGGCAGAAACATATTTCCAAAAACAATTTCTGGACAATAAGTTTGTTCTTGAAAACGATATCCAGGATTCCCTTCCCATTATTAAGGGTGATAGAGAAGCCCTCACTAGAGCTTTACTAAACCTGTTGGACAATGCCGCCAAATATTCTGGAGACAGCCGGAAAATTATCCTCAGGGCTCACTCAAAAGAAGATTTTGTTTTTCTTCAAATAGAAGATTTCGGAAAAGGAATTCCTAACAACGAGCAAAATAAGATCTTTGAAAAATTCTACAGATCAGAAAGCCTTCAGGATAGTCCCATAAAAGGCAGCGGTATTGGCTTAACTCTTGTGGCCCACACCGCCCATGCCCATGGAGGAGAAGTTCTCCTGGAAAGCAAAGAAGGAAAAGGGACTAAAATAACAATAAAACTGCCCATTCACAAAGAGAAGGACAAAAATGGATAACATTTTAATCATTGAAGACGACAAGGCCATCCTCACTGCCCTAAAAGATGACCTGGAATATGAAGGATACAAAGTCTCCGCAGTCTCAGATGGGAAAGAGGGATTAAAGCTGGCGCAGGATTGTGATTTTCAGATTATCATTTTGGATATACTTCTGCCCGGATTAACGGGCCTTGAAGTCTGCAAAAAGCTCAGAGAATTCGGGAAAAACACGCCCATCCTGATGCTGACGGCAGCCAAAACCGAAGAGATGGACAAAGTTACAGGACTGGAACTGGGTGCTGATGATTATGTCACAAAGCCCATTGGATCAAGAGAACTCGTGGCCAGAGTCAAAGCTATCTTGAGGCGAACAAATCGAGATGAAAAGGAACCAGATCCATATGTTTTTGGAGATGTCTCGATCAACTTTTCCAGTCACGATATTAGCAGGGGTGGAAAAAAAATTCACCTGACCGCACTGGAGTTTAAGCTTCTCAAATTTTTAATCTACAACAGAGGGAAGGTCGTTACAAGAGAGGACATCCTCCAGAACGCCTGGGATGATGCCATCGTGTCTCCCCGGACAATCGATCCTCATATTGTTCATTTAAGAAAAAAAATTGAAGACAATCCCGATTCTCCAAAATATATAGTTAGCTTGAGAGGCGTCGAGTATAAATTTGAAGGGTAGGGGATCATAATCAAATCACAGCTGAATCGCAACACAACCTTAACCAAAAGAGAAGAAAAAACTGCTAAGGTAAAGACATCCAACTTAGAGGAGGAATGATGATGGGAACCAAAAAAATCTTCTCTTTTATTTTAGTGCTGGGATTTATCCTGGCCCAAGTGTCTCTAGCCTATGAAGCAGTTTTTCAACAATCTGCTGAAGAGCTTTATGAAGCGGCTCTCTTTAAAAAGGATGTGGACGGAGATCTGGAAGGGGCTATCGAGCTTTTTAAAAAGATTTTGGATCAATTTCCAGACAGCCGAAAGGTCGCAGCCAAAGCCCAACTCCAGATCGGTCTCTGCTATGAAAAACTTGGACTGAAAGAAGCTCAGAAGGCTTTCCAGAAAGTGATCGATAGCTACCCAGAACAGGCCGATGTGGTTAAAAAAGCCAGGGAGAAACTTGCTATCCTCTTGAGCACCCAGGCAGTATTAGGAAAAAAAGACAGAGAATTCACCATGCGAAAAGTCTTAGCAGGACCGGGTTTTGATATTCTTGGCGAAGTTTCACCTGACGGCCGATACATCTGTTTTACAGACTGGGATTCAGGCGATATTGCTATAAGAGACCTGGTTGCTGAAAAAAACCGTCGTCTTTCAGACAAAGGTTCATGGATGAAATCCTCAGATTTTGCGCTCTTTTCCGTGTGGTCTTCTGATGGTAAAAAAGTAGCCTGCAATTGGTACAACTCTAAAGACAATATTTTCGACCTGCGCATTTATGGACTTGAAGATTCCGAAGCGCACATCCTCTATAATAAATCAGAATACACACATCCTCTCGGCTGGTCTTCGGATGGAACACAGATACTTACCTATTTTACCGGAGATGATGAGACTATCTTTCTAGGGCTGCTTTCAACAAAAGATGGTTCGATGCAGACCATCAAAAAGCTGGGAGAATTCTATCCATCCAATGCTTTCTTCTCACCTAATGCGGACTATATTGTCTATGACATCCCGGTGAAAAAAGATACTTTGAATCGTGATATCTTCATAATTACTAAAGACGGAAGTCAGGAGGTTGCGTTTGTTAAGAATTCTGCAGATGATGCGCTCCTGGGATGGAGTCCTGATGGAAAGTACATTCTCTTTTTAAGCGATCGAACCGGAGAGCTTGATATGTGGGCTACGCAGGTTGAAAACGGATTATCCTATGGAGAGCCTGTGCTCATAAGGAAAGATATCGGGCAAATCTGGTCAATGGGATTTACAGAGACAGGCGCCATGTACTACGGGTTTGATCCTTCGATGATAGATGTCTACACTGCTTCGGTCAATATAGAAAAGGGAATCCTTCTCTCTCCTGTAGAGAAAGCCAGCTCAAGTTTTGTTGGCTCTAACACTTCACCTGCCTGGTCGCCTGATGGAAAATATCTAGCATATGTTTCCAAGCGTCAGCCAGGGCCAGAGCGTATAGGTTCCAAAGTTCTCTGTATTAAAAACCTTAAATCAGGAAAAGTAAAAGTATTTACTCCTGAATTGAGAAATTTTGGCAGAATAATGTATTGGGGTACTGATGGCAGTTCAGTAATTGTAACTGGCTCAGGTAATGAAGGTCCACCAGGTTTATTCACAATTAACACTTCAACTGGGGATACTTCTTCTCTGTTTAGAAAAGAAAACGGAATGCCCGTCCCTGGATTTGTACTCGCACCAGATGGTAAAACAATCTATCACAGGAAAAATGCGGGGCAAAAAAGTATAATTTTTGAATATGACCTCACTACTAAGCAACAAAAAGAGATTCATAGTGAATCAAGTATATATAATCTGATTATTTCCCCTGATGGGAAATCCTTGGCGTATTGTTCCCTTGAAAAATCTTTAAAAGAGATCGTAATGAAAATTTTACCTACCAAAGGCGGCGAACCGCGTGAAATCATGAGAATTAAGCAACCAGAAACAGTCCATTTCCAATCTCCTGCGTGGTCATCTGATGGTCGTTATATAATTTTCGGAAAGGGACAATCTGCAATGCAGGACCAGGAGATCGATCTCTGTCGAGTGTCTGTAGATGGTGGAACTCCTCAAAAGCTAGATATCTCTATGGACCGACTAACTCACATCCGGGTTCATCCAGACGGGAAACAGATTGCCTTTTTTGCTGGTCAGGTCAAAGTTGAAATCTGGATGATGGAAAATTTCCTGCCTTTTATAAAAAAGTAATAAAGCTTTTCGTCGTTATGAATTAAGTTAATGTGGACTAAGAAAATATAAATGAGGATTAAAGCAGAATGTGAGCGATCATTTAGCATTACAAAAAATTCCTCTCTCTCTTGAAAGACGCCGATCCCGGCCTGTCTGAAGTTGAAGATGCGAGAAAGAGGCTGGCTGGGTTGAAAGAATAGACTAATCCTGCCAAGTGACAAATCCCAACTGATAACTTATAATATCTCTTCCGTGGGCGGTTAGCTCAGTTGGGAGAGCGCGGCGTTCGCAATGCCGAGGTCGTGGGTTCGAGCCCCATACCGTCCACCAATTTTTAAAAAGGAAATAACCATGTTTGAAGGTCCGATACTCCTCATCGCCGGAACGGCTGCCACTTTGGGATTTGTTCACACGGTTTTAGGGCCCGATCATTATCTCCCTTTTATCGTGATGAGCCGGGCGCGAAAATGGCCTCTATCCAAGACCTTACTCATCTCTTTTCTCTGTGGATTGGGTCATGTTCTCAGTTCGGTCATTCTCGGATTTTTGGGGATTGCGCTGGGCGTGGCTGTTTTTAAACTGGAAAACATAGAATCTTTTCGTGGGGGTGTTGCGGCCTGGCTCCTTATTGGCTTTGGGTTTGCCTACTTTATCTGGGGCTTGCGGCGTGCGATCAAAAACAGACCTCATAAACATATCCATTTCCATGCCGACGGAGAAAAACACGAACACAAACATGCCCATACAGCTGACCATGCCCATGTACATGGAGAGGGGAAAAAAAACATCACACCCTGGATCCTTTTTACGATCTTTGTTTTCGGTCCTTGTGAACCCTTGATTCCCCTAGTTATGTATCCTGCGGCCAAGCACAATACCGGAGGTGTGGTTTTGGTTGCCTTAGCCTTTGGCTTGACCACAATACTGACAATGCTGACCATTATTGCCGTAATGTCCTGGGGAGCTAAGTTTGTCCGGCTTGGAAAGCTGGAAAGATATGCTCATGCCATAGCCGGGGCCATGATTCTAGTCTCCGGACTCAGCGTTCAGTTTCTCGGGCTTTAACATTCAAGAATAAAGATCAAATCACATGAAGTTTGTTGTGGACTGCATGTTGGGCAAGCTGGCCAAATGGCTGAAAATTCTCGGTTTTGATACGGCCTATTTTTCCAAAATTGAAGATGACGACCTTCTTGTTTTTGCTCAAAACGAATCACGGATTCTTCTGACAAGGGACAATGGGTTGATAGAAAAATCTAAAAATGTTCCGGCCCTATTTATAAACAGCGAAAAATGGTCAGAGCAAATTCAGCAGGTCCTTAAAGAATTTAATCTCAAAGGGAAAGCAAAACCGAATTCCCGATGTATCGAATGCAACGC
>JAUWVG010000090.1 GCA_030617525.1 Candidatus Aminicenantota bacterium
TGTTCTCTTCATTTAGTGTTAGTAAAATACACGGAATGGTTGAAGCGGATATTGAAGATTTAGCCTTCTCGATTCGTTCGTCGAGGGAAGCCGATTTCTTTGGCCGCTGAGTATGTTTGAGCATGGGATGGATTAAGAAAAGTGGTACGCGTCTTCTTGGAAATTCTCTCTTTATTGAGCAAGGTTTACGCGCGGAGTTGCGGAGGCGCCGAGAGGAACGATGAGGGAATGGCGTTAAAAATCTGAATAGTAGCAAGGCCATTTCAGTGTATTACCCACACAAAATGGAAGAGAACTATTGAATTTTGAAGGTTACTGCTTTATTGGCCCAATGATTTCTCGGGCAATGATCATGCGCTGGATCTCATTTGTGCCTTCATATATCTGAAGCAATTTGGCATCCCGCATCAACTTCTCCATGGGATAATCCTTCATATAGCCATATCCTCCCAGAATCTGGAGTGCTTCTGTAGTGACTTTCATGGCCACGTCTGATCCAAAAAATTTAGCCATTGCTGATTCTTTTCCGGCTGGAAGGCCTTGATCGAGAAGCCACGCAGCATTCCAGACAAGCAATCGAGCCGCATTTATTTCAGTAGCCATCTGAGCAATCTGAAATGAGGTGTGCTGGAAGAGAGCAATAGGCTTGCCGAATTGAACCCTTGTCCGCGAGTATTCAATGGCATATTCCAGGGCCGCTCTCGCGACACCAACACCTGCAGCCCCAACGGGTGCCCTTGTTTTATCAAGAGTCTTCATGGCAATAATAAATCCCATGCCCTCTTTGGCTAAGAGATTTTCTTCTGGAATTTTCACATCTTCAAATATAAGTTCAACCGTATTTGAGGCTCTATGCCCCATTTTGTCTTCCTCTTTTCCAATGATCACGCCAGGAGTGTCTCTGGGAACAATAAATGCACTGATACCTCGAATTCCTCGTTCAGGCTTGGAATTGGCGAAGACCACGTACTGACTGGCAATTCCTCCGTTCGAAATGAAGCATTTTGAACCATTAATGACATATTCAGAACCTATTTTTTCTGCTTTTGTTTTTTGTGCGCTGGCATCGGAACCAGCCTCCCTCTCAGTCAGGCAGAACGATGCAAATGACATTTTTTCTGTTTGGGGAGTCAGAAATTTTCTTTTCTGTTCGTCTGTCCCGAATGAAATTATCGGTGTATAGGCCAATGAATTGACCATCATTGTCGTGTACAGGCCGGCACATCCGGCGGCCAATTCCTCGCTGATGATGACGGTGTCCAGATCACTCAAACCGGCTCCTCCATACTCTTCCGGAACCATAACTGTAAGGAAGCCCGCTTCAAAAGCTTTTTGCATGACATCTTCGGAAAATTCTTCTCCTTTATCATATTTAGCGGCATTGGGTTTCATTTCTTTTTCTGCGAATTCTCGTGCCATCTCCTGAAGAGCTTTTTGTTCTTCGGTCAAGCTGAAATCAATCACTGTTGCCTCCTCGTCATTTTTTTCATGCGTTAGATAATATTACGGACTAAATTTCAGGTCAAGTCTTAATTAAAAACCACTTTTTCTCTGATTATATTATGGACGGGATTTTCGATGGTGAAAATATTTTTAACAATATCCTGGATACGTACGGAATGGCCCTTATCGAATTTGACGGACAATTGGAATTTATTCTGTTTTTCGAAAAATTCGATTTTTTCAACAACACCGGGGTCACGGGCTTCAATGCCTTCCTGCACTTTTTTCAACAGCATCTCACTCCCTTCGTTCTTTGAGGATCCTTTTTTGCCGGTCCAATTTTTAACAAGTCGATCGATTTGAGTTCCATCGAGAGATAACGAATAGACCATACTTTTGATCTCATCGGTCATGGAAGAACGGTTGGTGGCCACTTCTTCTAATCTCAGAAATCGGATGTCCATGGGAAGAACAGTATTCACACGTGAAAGAAAGTCCTTTTCTGTAAATTCAAATGCGGATTTGAATTCTAAAACCTCTTCCTTCCCTCCCATTCCAAGAGGAAGGGCAGGAAGGAAGGACATTATCATTTTCGGATGAAATCCTTCGGAATACTGTACTCCAATACCGGCTCTCCGAAAACCGCGCTGTAAAATATTGCTCAGATCATTGTGGGACAGAAATCGTGCCCGGCCAAGCTTTGAATAGAAAGCCCTGTATCGGAGGGACTCTTCCATCTCCTTTCCCAACATATGTCTTTTCATCTGAGATTGAACCATTTTTTTTGGAAATTCCTTTTCATACAGAGGCCATAGTGTACAGCCCTGACAAACAGCACAGTCCTTTTCAAGACAGGATTCCGTGTTCTCAGCTGCAAAGGCTCTTTCTAACTCCTGAAGGAGATATTTTTTTTTAATCCCTGTATGGATATGATCCCACGGAAGAGCAGCAGACCTGGAAAGTTCCGACAGATAAATGCTGTAGTCCAGATCATTGGTTTCAAAAGCCCTTTTCCAGATATCAAAATCAAAAAAATCACTCCAGCTGTCAAATCGGGCTCCCTCCCTCCATGCCTGAACCAAGACCGCATTGAGGCGCCTGTCTCCCCGGGAAAAAATCCCTTCTAAAATAGAGCTCCGGATTGGGTGATTTTTAAAACGGACAGAGCGATGTTTTTTTAAATGAGATTTGATATAAGCATGTTTTTTCCATAAGACCTGTTCATTTTCCATGCCAACCCACTGGAAAGGTGTATGCGGTTTTGGGATAAAGGAAGAAACACTGAGGTTGATTTGAGGAAATTTGTTCAAAATATTTCTTCCCAGCGTTATTATCTTGTTGACCATATCAACAATCCCACGGAGGTCTTCTTCCTGCTCCGTGGGAAGACCGACCATAAAATACAGCTTGAGCAGCCTCCATCCTTGAGAAAATGCATTGGAGGCCGCTTCCCATATATCATCATCCCTTAAGTTTTTATTAATGACCATGCGCAGTCTCTCAGTTCCTGCTTCGGGGACTATTGTGAATCCAGTTTTTCTCACACGTAGAATACTCTCCGTGACGTCCTTGGTTAAGCCTTTGGGGCGCATAGATGGAAGCGAGAGAGAGATTTTGTCTTTTTCTAAATTCTCCATCAATTCATTCATTGTCCCGCTTAAATAAGGATAATCGCTTATTGAAAGCGAAGACAAAGAAGCCTCTTCATAACCGGTTGACTGAAGAGATTTGAGAACTTTATTGACAACATCTGAAGGATCTTTGACTCTTGATGGAAAATAAATGTTTGAGGCTTGACAAAAACGGCAGTTCTGAGGACATCCACGAGAAACTTCCACAGATACCCTATCAAAGATAATTTTGATGTTCGGAACAATAATTTTTTCCGGAAAAGGAGAATTCTGGAACGGGTGGACCACTCTCTTTTTGATCTTTGATGGAGCATTCTGTATCGGTTTCACAGCAAAAAGCGAAGAGCGGGATGGCAAATAGGTGCGGTACAGGGAAGGCACGTAGACGCTCCTGATTTTTGCCAAGTCTTTGAGAATAAATTCACGGGAGGCTCCATCTTGTTTCAGTCGAGAAATTGTTTCCAGAATCTCTAAGAATGCCTCTTCCCCTTCACCGATGAGAAAAAGATCAAATATTTCCGCAACAGGCTCGGGATTAAAAACCGCTGGGCCTCCTCCAATAACAAGGGGAAACACGGCTTTTCTTTTTGATGTCCAAATGGGGATTTGACCCAGGTCCAATATGGTGAGAATATTAGAGTAATTGAGATCATAAAGGAGTGAAAATCCAAGCACATCAAACTCATCCAAGGGGATCCTGTTCTCAATGGAAAAATAGGGTATCCTATTTTCTCTTAAAAGGGCTTCGAAATCGGCACCTGGAGCAAACACACGTTCGGCCAGAAAATCTGAGCGTTCATTGATTATTGCATAAAGAATTTTTTGTCCGAGATAGGACATCCCGATTTCATATAAATCCGGAAAAGCAAGCGCGATTTTCAGAGGGACATTTGTGGGATCTTTCTTGATCTCATTCCACTCTCCTCCGAGATATCTCCCCGGTCTCTGCACTTGCTTCAGGATATCTTCAAAAACAGTTTCAAACATTGACGAATCTTCTCATTCTCACATTCACGACAAGAGACACCGCCAGATAGTTCGTTAGCAAAGAAGACCCCCCATAGCTGAGAAATGGAAGAGGAATGCCAGCTATAGGGAAAAGACCAATTGTCATCATAACATTGATCAGAAATTGGCAGGCTAACATCATCACAACTGCAAAAACTATATAAACACCGGTTCTGTCTCTTGCCTTAAACACGGACTGGAAAAGCCTAAGGATGAGAAGGAAGTAACACAGGAGAACAAGAACAACACCCACAAACCCAAACTCTTCTCCAATGACGGAAAAGATAAAATCCGTATGACGGGCGGGTAAAAACCGAAGCTGACTCTGAGAGCCCTTCATGTATCCTTTTCCCAAAAAACCCCCAGATCCAACGGCTATCTTTGACTGCATGATCTGGTAACCTGCTCCTAAAGGATCCTTGCTGGGAAAAACAAGTGTGGTCAAACGGTCTTTTTGATAGTCTTTGAAAAGAAAGCTCCATCCGGCAATCCCGAGAAGAACTGCTAAAATGAGAAAAACAATAACAATTTTTTTATTGAGACCTGCCAGTATTAAAACCCCTAAAAAAATAGGCACATAGCTCAAAGCTGTCCCTAAATCTGGTTGGAGTCCGACAAGGACAATAGGCAAACCGATAACGGCTCCAGAAAAGACAGCTTTACCCCATGTCAGATAGGCTTTTTTAAAACCAGAAAAGACCTGTGCCAATAATAAGATAACCGTAATTTTACAGATTTCTGATGGCTGAATTTGAAAAAATGGCAGCCTTATCCAACTTTTCGCCCCAGAAATAAAAACACCAAAAAATAAAATCCCTACGAGTATGACAAGACAGATCAAATAAAAAGGAAAAGAATAGGTGACAAGAGAGTTGTAATCGATAGAAAGAAAGACAAATAAAGCGATCAGACTCACTATTATCCAGAACATCTGTTTGAGGTGGTAGTCCCCAGGCAGATGCTGGGAGGAACTGTAGATAACAGCGACACCAATAGCAGAATTGAGAATAAGCAGACCGATAAGCACCCAGTCGATATTTCCGATTTGTGTCCTATCTAACATAAATCTCCTTGAAGCGCTCAAACAATTTTTTAGAAAGAGGAGCCGCCGTCTCCCCTCCCCCTCCTCCATACTCGATGAGGATTGTCACGACCACTCTCGGATTCTCTTTAGGCGCAAATCCTGTAAACCAGGAATGTGTTTTTCTTACCTCAATGTTCTGTTCAGCAAGCCGTTCTGCCGCTTCCCTTCCAATCGTTTGGGTTGATCCCGTTTTACCGCATACATCAAATCCAGGCACACGGGCTGCAGCGGCCGTTCCTCCATCATTGACCGCCATCCAGGAACCCTCAATGACGACTTCAAAATGATTGGGATCTATTGATACATAGTTATTTGATGAAGGACTGCGATTTTCGACAGGGCCCTCCAGACCGTTACGTCTGCTTTCGACTAAATAAGGGTCCACCATCCTTCCTCTGTTTGCAATGACAGATGTGTGAACAGCAACCTGCAGAGGAGTGACAATCATCGGGCCTTGGCCGATGGCCACAGAGATCGTATCCCCGGGGTACCAGGGTTCTTTCCGAGCCGTTTTCTTCCATTCCCTCGTGGGCAGAAGCCCTTCAGATTCACCAGGGATATCGATCCCAGTCTTCACTCCTAAACCAAGCATCTTTCCGTAATGGGCGATGGTGTCGATCTCCATTAAACGCCCTGTCTGATAAAAGAAGATGTTGCATGAATTCTTGATAGCTGAGACAAGAGTCAACCTCCCGTGTCCCGGTTCATACCAGCAGTGACGCGGTTGGCGATAGATTTGGACAACACCACTGCAAAAAAATGATGTCCTTTCCGTGATCGTCCGGGATTGAAGTGCCGCCAGACCCATGGTCAGTTTGAATACGGAACCGGGGGGGTAAAGACCTCTTATGGCCCGGTTTTGCAGCGGAAAATTGGGATTATCTCTGAGATCGATCCACTCTTCCGGTGTGAACCGGTTGATGAATTTGTTTGGATCAAAGTTGGGAAAACTGGCCCAGGCAAGTACCCCCCCGCTCTTAGGATCCATTACAATAACCGCTCCCTCTCGTCCTTCCAGGATTTCCTCTGCAATTTGCTGAAGCTCAACATCCAGGGTGAGCCAGACTGTCTTACCGGGGATAGGTTTTACCTCGCTGACCTTCCCCATTACCCGTCCCAAACTGTTTACGACCTCCAGAAGTTCACCTTCGGTTCCGAGAAGTCGATCTTCATACTGCTTTTCAATACCAGTCTTCCCGACAAGATCTCCCGGCCTTCTTTGTCTATAGACCTCTGTCTGAAGCTCCGTCGGAGATATCTCCTGTAGATACCCGAGAACATGAGAAGCGAACGTTCCATAAGGATACTCCCTTTTGGGTTCGGACTGTAGAAGCAGCTCAGGCATTTCCAGCCGTCTTGCCTCAATGCGCGAAACTTCCTGAAGAGTCAGATTGTCCTTGATGATGATCGGCCGGAACAATGGAAGAGATCTATATTTGTCAATTCGTTCCCTTAATTCCTCGATTTCAAGATTGAGCAAAACCGCTATGTTCTGAAGAGAATCTTCAAAATCCTCACAATTTTCTCTAATAATGGAGACTTTATAAGATCCGATATTCCTTGCCAGTATCGTGTTGTTTCTTGCCCTGATTAGGCCTCTCTGAGGCGGAATAATGACCTCTCTGATCCTGTTGTTTTCCGATTTCTCCCAATATTGTTTGTGATCCAGAACCTGGATTTTCCAGAAATACAAGATGAGAAAAATAAAAAGCATAAAAAAAACGATGAGTGTCTTCCGTGCCCTCTTCGCAATGAGTGAGAGATCTTCGTAAATTTTGTGGTGATTCATTTTCAGAGTTTTGGCAGAACCTTGACCAATTTTTTGAAAAGAGGGAAAACAATAAAGGCCAGAACTGTTGTGCAGACAGGCTGCATAAAAAGCAAACCTTTAGCTGTATAGAACTCCTCAGAAATAACAAAAGAGTACAGAATCATCCACAGAAGAACTTCCGACGAAAGCATGACGAAGATAAAGATGACTTGACGAAAACGGGGAGCAACATTGATCCTCCTGGAAATGTATCCAGCCAAAAATCCCATAATCGTCTTCGATAACCCTGCAATTCCAAAAACTCCGATCGAAAAGGAATCCTGGATAAGTCCCCCGACAGACCCCATGACGGCTCCATAAATTTCTCCTTCTTCGAGCGCAAAATAAAGAACCAGAAGATTAAAAACATTTAAAATCAAGGTGAATGTTGGGGATATTTTCGTTAAAACCGAAAACAGTGCAATAGCACCGATGATCGCAATAGTGATTTTAAGAAAGTGCTTCAGCATTTGTTAACCTAAAAAATTTCGTTTGGATCTATTTTGATAACGGCCAGCTCATCCAGACTTCGAAATTTAAAAAAAGGATCGACTAAAATATTTTTAAATAATTCATCCGCCGGATCCACCGTGACAATTTTTCCTACTGGAATTCCAGGGGGATAGATATGGTCAAATCCACTGGTGACCAGTATATCCCCAGCAAGCACATCACTTTCTGTTCCTTCGATGTATTTCAGTATACACCTCCCTTCATCATTACCATTGATTACACCCAGGATATCTTTTTGATTGTGAACGCTAACTCCGCTTTCGCTGTCTGTTATCAGCTGAACCCTGGATTCTTT
>JAUWVG010000084.1 GCA_030617525.1 Candidatus Aminicenantota bacterium
GGCAGTTGATATTCGTCATGCGGATCATGTGGAACAAGCTTACCACTTTGAATCCAATGACCCAATGGTTGATTGGGATCATTTAATGCAGGCCAAGAAATCTGACCATCAATGTCAAGAGGTTCAAATAATTCTTCCTGAATAAGGAGCTCCCATGAAGTTTCGGATACCTTTTCAAGCACAGACGCTGCAATACAATATCCGGCATTTGAATAAGTGAATCCCTGTGTCTCAATATCCACAGGCTCTTGTTGAAGAAGCCATGACGTAAAATCCTTTCTTATTTTGGTGGCCGATCCTTCAAATTCAGGCACCTTTATAAAATCCACTCGGCTTTTAAATGGAGGTATTCCTGCTCTATGGGAAAGCACATCCCTTAATGTGATAGTGGAATAAGCTTTTTTCGCTTCTGCTCTAAATTCAGGAAACACATCCAGTATCTTGCTAGTCCATTGGATGAGATTTTTATCTACAAGTATTCCCGCCAGAAATCCAGTCATGGCTTTAGTGTTTGATCCAATATGAAACCGGTCTTTAAAAGTGATCAACTCATCTGAATCCACGCTGCGAACTCCCAAAACCCCCTTGGCCTCGATTCCTTGACTTGTTAAAACAGCAGCAGCAACTCCTGGAATTCTGTTTTTTTTATGCGTGTCTTTTAGGTATTTCAGAAATTCAACCTCTTTAAAAGAGGTGTCAATTTTACTGATGCCTATATCCGATACACTATCTTGATTTTGACAATGACTCGAAAACAAGAACAGAAACACTAAAATGACAAGGGCTTTGTAAAATTTTCTGTCAAACAAACTCAAATTACGCATTTAAAATCCTTTTTACATGATTTTTTGAATAGACATATCCTAAGCCTGAGTCTGTTATATCAGAACCAGAGCGGATGTTGTCAAATATTTTTTTATTTATCTCGCGTATGTCTGAGACTGGGAATGTGAAGAGCGATACGTCTTTCTCCCTCTGGAATGGGGACGTCTCTCATTTCTGGATCTATTAAATTCTGATGTCCTCTTCCTGTGAGATTCAAGATAACTTCTATCATTTGCAATCAGATCAAAATTTTCAGGCTGAACGGGAATGCTCATTCCGATGAAAGCCTCTATTGCTTCGAGGTGACTGGCTGTTCCCTCACTGGCCAATGTTACTGCCTTGCCTTTTTTGCCGGCACGGGCCGTGCGGCCGATCCGGTGTACATAATTCTCACAGTCCTGGGGAACATCATAGTTAAAGACCATGTCCAGATTGTCAATATGAAGTCCGCGTGCGGCCACATCGGTTGCAACAAGTAAAGAAATTTTCCCTCTTTTGAATTCATCGATGACTTTTAATCTCTGATTTTGTGGAAGTTCACCTGTTAGATGTTGACACCTGTACCCGTTGGCTTTGAGTTTCTGTGCCAGACGGAAAGCGACATGCCTTGTGTTGGTAAATATCAAGGCATTTTGAGGAGTTTCAGCTTTTAGGATGCCCAACATAAGATTCAATTTAATATGACTTTTCACATGATAGAGTTCTTGTGAGATCGTATCGACGGTCATCTGGTCCGGAGTGAGTTCAACGAAAACCGGATCATTCATGTGTTTATAAGCTACGGTCCTTGAAAACCGGTTCAAGGTGGCACTGAACAACATGCTTTGTCTGTGCTTTTGTGAAGGCATACTTTGAATAAGTTTTGTGATGTCCGGAAGAAATCCCATGTCGAATAATCGATCGGCCTCATCGATCACAAGGGTTTCAACATCCTTCAACCGTAGATAGCCCTTTTGGCTAAAATCTAATAATCGTCCAGGAGTTCCAACAACAATGTCCAAGCCTTTTCGCAGGGACTCCAATTGTTTGGTATAACCAACCCCGCCATAGAAACTTCCTACCGCACAACCCATATTCCGGCTCAACTGACGAGCTTCTTTTTCGATCTGGACAGCTAATTCCCGGGTAGGGACAATAATCAGCGCATATTTATGATCGGGAGAATTTTTTCTCGACAGGCGTTCCATCATTGTTATCAAGAACGCCGCAGTTTTTCCTGTTCCAGTCTGTGACTGCACAGCGACATCTCTTCCCTGAAGTGAAAAAGACAGGGTTTGTTCCTGAACGGCTGTCATCTCCGTATAGCCTTTGTCTGCAATTCCCTGCTGAAGACGGGAATCGAGATTCAATTTATAAAATTCCATTTGATTTCCTTAATTCTTAATGTAAATTTGAAGAAGTGATTGTCAGAAAAAATTATTGTTATGGTGGGATAAACAATTCACTTGAACAATTACCGCTTTATTTTAATAAAGTATACTTCATTTGAGCGTTTTTAGCAAGTTGAACCGTCTTCTCGTTTGTGATTCAGATTCTTGGATAAACTCATTCTTGCTATTTAAGGGCCTCGGTGATTTCCTTCTCACACAGAGTTAAGGCTTCCATAAGTTCATCAAATCGCAAATAAGCATCACGTCCCGGTTTCTGGTCGGCACGGTCGAGCATGCTGGACAGGTAACCGATCTGATCCAGAAGCATCGGCTGCTGGTAGCGGCCTCTTGATGTGACTAATTTTGACTTGATCTCGTTAAGTTTAGTCTCTAAGCTCTTTTCCCGACGAGAGAGCTTCCCTCCCCCTTCAGTCTTTGAAGTCAGCTTTTCTATCTCCTTTTCAAGCTGGTTGGTCGTGTTCCGCGCTTTAACTTGAAGTTTCATAACATCCAAACAGAGTTTTGCTTGTGCCTTAAGATCAAACAGTGTAACACCGTCGGCGCTCACTCTGGGATCCATAAGAATATCAAATTGAATACGCTCATTCCATTCCCCGATGGTGATAATTCCCTGATATGTACCAGGAATGACCAGAGGCCCTCTCCGCTGGCGGCGGGATTGTCCCTCTGCATTTTCTTCCATAGGCAGCTCCCTCCTCATATCCCAAAGAAATCGGTTGCCTCCCAGGGTCTTTTTTAACCGCGGCTGACCTGAAGCACTGGAAAAGGTCCGCACTTTTTGTCCCGATGAATTTTGGATCTCTAAGACAATGTCTCCATTGGGTTCTTCTGCCAGGACATAGTCAAAAATCACACCAGGAGAAGGATATTCCGGATCTGCGGATGAACCTCGAGAAGCCCGGAAGCGCATTCTATAAGTTTCGCGCGGAGTAAAAAGAACGTCTTTTATGTGTTCGGAAACCTGATGTAGAGGTGTGATGTTATCGAGAATCCAAAAAGACCGCCCCATAGTGGACAAAACAAGATCGTGCCTATACACCTTGATATCAGTGACAGGAGTCACGGGAAGATTAAGTTGAAAGCTCTGCCACTGTTCTCCGTCATCAAAAGAAATGTACATCCCAAATTCCGTGCCCGCATAGAGGAGTCCTTCGCGATCCGGATCCTCTCTGACCACCCGGGTAGGAGTATCGACAGGGATACCATTTTTTCCTGTCGTTATCCTCTTCCAAGAATTTCCGTAATCATCTGTCCTGTAAATATAGGGCTCCCAATCTCCTAACAGATATCGGTAAGCGGCAAAATAAGCCTTATTCGGATTGTGTGGGGATGGCTCGATTGACTGGATACGGCCGCCATTGGGCATATCGGAAGGCGTCACATCGGCCCAAGTTTTTCCATCATCGCGAGTCACATGAACAGGCCCATCATTGGCCCCCACCCAGATCAATCCTTTTTCTATCGTTGATTCCTGGACGGCATAGATTGTGCTGTAGAACTCCTCTCCTGTAATGTCACGGGTGATCGGTGTTCCTGAAATGACTTGTTTGTCCGATTCATTAGCTGTCAAATCGGGAGAAATCGTCTCCCAGGTGACGCCTTCATCCATTGTGCGGTGAAGATACTGAGAAGCATGATAAACCACATTTGGATCATGGGGAGAGACATGAATAGGTGAAACACGCTGAAAACGGTATTTTAGGTCTTTAGGATTGTGGCTGTAGAGGTTAGCAGCTCCCACATAGTACTGCTTCTCCTGGCCTGTCAATTTGTTGTATCGTCCGAAACGGCCTTTACAGTTGGAGTAGACAATATTGTGATTCCCTGGCTTTGGGACAGCAGGTCCGGTTTCACAACCGCCAATGGCCTGCCAGAAACCTGTAGCACCAATCGACGGAGAAAAGGGCGGCAAACTCGGGACCATGATAGTGGAGTTGTCCTGTTGTCCGGCATAAATCCAGTATGGGAACTGGTCGTCCACACCCACCTGATAAAGTTCGGCCGTAGGTTGATTGTTCTGTGTGGACCATGTTTGTCCCCCATCACGTGTCACATTGGCTCCACCATCATTGGACTGTATAAAGACATCCGGATTTTGTGGATTGATCCACATATCGTGATTATCACCGTGAGGTGTGGACCGTCGTTTCCAGGAATTTCCTCCATCTTCAGATTTGTAAAATCCCGTGGAATTGGAATACAGAACATCTGCGTTTGTGGGATCGGCATCCAGGTTACAGTAATAAAATGGTCTATCCAGCAGCGGCGCAAATGTGGATATGAGTTGAAAGCTCTCTCCATAATCATCCGACCTGTAGAGACCTCCCTCCCCTTCCGGTGCTTCCATCAGGACATAGACACGTCTGGGATCGGCTTGAGAGACCGCCAGGTCGCTTTTCCCACGCAGTCCCGGAGGCAATCCCATTGTGACCTGTTTCCATGACGTACCACCGTCTGAGGATTTATAGACACCACCTTCATGTCCGCCACTGATGATGGTCCACGGTTTCCGCTCTCCCCGCCATAGAGAAGCGTACACAATATTCGGATTGTCAGGGGCCATTTCCAGGTCAATCCCCCCTGTTTTATCGGAGACAAAAAGGACTTTTTCCCAGGTTTTTCCGCCGTCTAAAGTACGAAAAACTCCACGCTCCGGATTGGGACCAAAAGCCTGACCTAAAGCAGCGACATAAACGATATCCGGATTTCCAGGGTGGACTTCTACGGCTCCTATCTGCCCGACTGCGCGGAGGCCCAGGAACATCCATGTTTTTCCAGAATCAGTCGACTTATAGATACCCCGGCCTGTGATGACATTGCTTCTTATTCCATCTGATCCTGTGCCGACATACACAATTGCCGGATCTGACGGTGCAACACGAATTGCCCCAATTGAACCCGTCGAAAAATAGCCATCTGAGACATTGGTCCAGATTTTTCCATAATCTGTTGTTTTCCAGACTCCTCCACCACAGGCTCCCATATAGAATGTTTCAGGTTGAGAAGTTATTCCCGCAACAGTCGTCACTCGCCCCCCACGGGAAGGGCCGATATTCCGATACTTTAAACCATTAAATAGAGAAGGATCGATGCTGGTTGATGCTAATGAGCAGACGCTAAATAAAAAAACAAATAGAACAAAAAGTGTTTTTTTCATGTGATGTTCTCCAATGTGCAAACGGTATTTCTTTGTTTCATTTTTTGAATTCTATCGGGATTCTCTATAATGGTCAACTTTTTAGGAGAATATTGTATTCCCTTTTCCGTGATTTTATTTAGAGTTCTGGGAAGATGATGGAGAAATCCGTATCGGAGGACGAACGGGCATGGTTCATTTCCCAGAAATGAGAGTGAGGACGGAGATCGAGTAAGTTTTCCTCGCTGGGGAAAACGCAACGTGGTTTCTTTTCACTTTACAGAACTCGTACTTTAAATCAGGGAAATGGGATGAGAAAATTGGGGTGGAAATGAATCGAGAAATATTATAATATTAGTAGCGAATAATAAGAATATTTTGATCTGGAGGCCTTATGACAAATGTTAAAAAAGTAGAGATAAAAACCGTTTCTCTAAATACGGCTCTCATCATCGGACTCATCGCTCTGCTGATCGGATTTTTTGGAGGAAACATCTACAATGCCTATAAATTAGACTCGGCGGGGACTTCACAAAATCCCTCCATGAATACGCCCATTCAGGATTCAGGCCGGATGTTTGCTCTGGAGCAGCAGCTGAAAAGCAATCCAAACAATGCGGCAGCATGGATGGAACTGGGAAATTTGTATTTTGATGCCAATAAATCGCAGGATGCCATCCGGGCTTATACGCAATACTTATCCATAAATCCTAACAATGCCAATGTCTGGACAGACCTTGGCGTCATGTACCGCCGAGTTGGTAATCCAACCGAGGCCATTTCCTCTTTTGATAAGGCTATGGAACAGGATCCGCGCCACGAACATGCCCGTTTTAACAAGGGGATTGTCCTCTACTACGATGTAGGATTTCAGGACGAGGGAATAAAAGTTTGGCAGGAATTGAGCAAAATCAATCCAAACTTCCGAACCCCTGATGGAAACACAATAGAGGATCTCTTAAAAAACCGTTAAGTCCCTATTTTTTTTCTTTTAACATACGCAGAACCTCATCCACAGCTGCCTTCAGTTCGCGGTCAAATCCCTTGAGTTCATCATCAGGTGTATTTTCAACCCAGACATCGGGTGCAACACCATAATTTTCGAGATTTATTCCGTAGTTAAAAGGTTTTGTGGGGTCATAGGTTACAACAAGAGATCCTGGCCTCCGTATACTTCCCCCATTGATCAGTCTGTAGCTTCCTGTCGCAATAACCGCTCCATAGGTGGGCGTTCCGACAATTCTTCCAAGGCCTAAATCCCGAAAACCCAATGGAGTGACTTCGCTGTCAGATGCCGAACGCCAATTGATAAGCATCACTTTAGGACCGGCAATCGCCTGCCTGGGACGCCGTCCCATTGTGCGGGAACCCCAGCGGTTATTCCAGTATTCATAAGGCCTTCTCTCCAGAATATCCAGCAGCTGCTGGTCAATGTTGCCCCCGCCATTGTAACGGATATCCACAACAATGCCCTTCCTATTGTGGAACTGATTGATTTCGTTTTCAAACTTCTGGAGGCTGCTCCTGTTCATGGACCGGATATGAACATAGGCGATTTCTCCTTTGGTAAGTTCTTCCACATAATCTCTGTTCCCCCTGACCCATTCTTCGTATTTGATATTTCTGAGTGAAGTGACCGCTTTTATCCGCACCTTCCACGCACCGACCGAAGAAGGCTCAGAATTGACTTTAACCGTAACATAGTCATTCAATGTATGATTGAAATATTCCCAGTAATTGTCCCCTGATTTGAGTTCTTTCCCATCGATAGCAATAACATAATTGTCATTCTTGAGCTTGATCCACTCTTTATCGGCAGGACCATTCCAGTAGATATGGCTGATTCTGTAATAGGAATCACCAGGTTCCATCTCAAAACCGAGAAATTTTGATCTGTATGTCTCCGGTCTTTCTCTAGTTGGTCCAGAAACACCTGTATGAGACGCATTCAATTCTCCGATCATCTCATTAGTCAGGTCATAGAGATCCTGATTGTTTCCCACGTACTGGAGGAATGGCTTGTAGGACTCCTTTATCGCATCCCAATCATAACCATGCATATTTTCATCATAGAAGTAGTATTTCATCACACGCCAGGATTCTTCAAAAATCTGCTCCCATTCTTTTCTCTTATCGACCTTGACCGAAAATTCAAAAGTTACTTTTTTTTCTTTCAAACCAGCAACCGGCATTAAAAATATCGCATTGTCCCTGGAGTACAGAAACGATTTTCCATCGGTTGTTATTGTCATGTTTCTGAATGTGCCTTCCTTGACATTTTTCCGGTTTTTCCCGTCAATGTCGACTACAAAAAGACCCGGGCCTTTACTGTCACTGCTCGTGAAATAGACTTTTTTCCCGTCACTGGACAGAAAGAAGGAACCGACGCCTTCTTCACCTCTGGTGATCTGAACAGCCCGCCGTTTAATTCCATCGATATTCAACTTCAAGCTGCGAGTTTCACTCTCCCCAGAAGGTTTTGTCTTGCCTTCTTTTGTTTCATTCTGTTTCAACCGTTCTTTTACAATCGGATCATCCGGATCCTCGACTAATCTTTCCAATGGGACCACAAAAAGATGACTGATTCCATTATCCCGGGTAGAAGTGA
>JAUWVG010000107.1 GCA_030617525.1 Candidatus Aminicenantota bacterium
TTTTTTTCTGGATAGTATGTTTTTACAGCAGCGATCTTCTCCTCAAGTTCTTTGGTGTTGGCTGAAGGATGTATTTCAATATAGGTGATAACAGAATTGGAATTCCAATTTGATGATGAATTGATCATATCTTTAGGAAGGGAAGTGATATACTCAAATTTCAGATGGGAATTGTCCGGAACGGACTGGAAAATGCCCGTAATGTTTAGCTGTCTGGTTTCTCCGGTCACAGAATTCATTTGGAGGATCTTGCCGACAGGATTTACACCCCGGAAATACTTGGACGCCATCTCCTGAGAAATAAGGATACTGTCCGGATTTCTTAGAGACTGCGCATGACCTGAAACCATGGGAAAATTGAACATATCCAGAAAATCTGCATCTGACGATATGCCTTCTTCTTGAATGAATTGATCCTTATAGACAAATGAAGCGATATTTCCCTTAATCCTGGTGCTGTTGACGACTTCGGGAAAATCTTCCTTTAGAGCAGGGCCAAGAGCGGGCGGTGTGGGAACGCTGTTCTCCCAACCATAGAATTTGTCGTTTGATGTATCGAATACACGGAATATCCTATCTCCTTTTTCATGAAAACTATCAAAACTGTATTCATAGCGAACGTACATCAATGTCAGGATAAAAATGGACAATCCAAAGGCCAATCCTGCGATGTTGATAAAGGAATATCCCTTATGTCTTTTGATGAATCTCCAAGCAGTCTTAACATTATTTGTAAACAAAAGAATCCTCCAGTAGATAATATCGCCTAAAAAAGATGGCATAGATCTCAGAAGATGAAGCCAGTACCAGAACCAGGCAAAGAGATAACCTTTAGAACCGGCGATAGAATCAAATTCTTCATTAAAATCACCGCGTAGAGAAACATTATCCTCATAATTGGCTATACGTTTGAGGACCAAATCTCCCAGTTTTGGCGGCTTTAAGTTAAAAATATTCATTGGCTGTTTGGATTAAAGGCATATTCGGATACACCGGCCCAAAGTTTCTGATTCATTTCATAGGAGTATTTAAGGGCATCACGCCCTGCATCCGAAAGCGAGTAATACATCCTTATCTTTCCCTGTCTTGACGGAGTGGATTCTCCCTTGCGTTTATTGACGTAATTTTTTTTGGTCAATTGGTTAAGAACGCTGTACAGGTTGCCGTAGGTAAAATCCTTGCCTATTATTTCTGAGACATGGCGTCTGATTTCAAAACCGTAGGCTTTGTCCTTTAGCCGCCAGATCGAAAGAAGAAGAATTTCCTCAATTTTTGTCAGGTCTTTCATCCAAATGTATCTCCTTATACTGAATATCAGTATATTATACGTTGTATAGATTAAATTCGTTGCCTAAAATATTTTTTTTCTCTTTTTTAGAATATATTGCCACCCTTTGTAGTAAAGTAATCGTCGAAGACAGTGGACTCCATCTGACTTAAGAAGAATTTGTAAAGGAGCTTCAATGAAAAAAATACTTATTTTCTTTAGCCTAATGATACTTGTGATATTTTCGCTGTTTATGGATTCATCCGGAAAAGGGAGAGAAGGAATCGAAGGAACGTGGTTGGGCACATTAAAGATCCAAGCCATGGAGATCAGACTGGTTTTCCACATCGTGTTGACTGAGCAGGGCTCCTACGAAGGAACGATGGACTCTCCTGACCAGGGAGCTAAAGGCCTTGTACTCGATACCGTTAATTTCCAGGACAACATACTGACTATCGAGTTGAAAAGACGGATGGTCAGCTATGAGGCCAACCTTGATGAAAACGGAGAAATACTCAATGGGAAATTCAAACAAGGCGGAATCGAGCTTCCTTTAGAAATGAAGCGTGTCGAGGAAGTGGAAAAAGTTGTTCGTCCTCAGGACCCGAAAAAACCCTATCCATATATTGAGGA
Organism: Candidatus Aminicenantota bacterium; assembly: GCA_030617525.1. Classification (GTDB taxonomy): domain Bacteria; phylum Acidobacteriota; class Aminicenantia; order Aminicenantales; family Aminicenantaceae; genus JAUWVG01. The sequence goes on from JAUWVG010000107.1 coordinate 1,901, forward strand.
AGAGGTCTCTTTTTTAAATCAGGAAGCAGGAATCAAATTGGCTGGGACTCTCACACTCCCTGAACATGGAGGCCCTTTTCCTGCGGTCATGTTGATCACCGGATCCGGAGCTCAGAACAGAAATGAGGAAATCATGAATCACCGGCCTTTTCTCGTTTTGGCCGATCATTTGACAAAAAACGGAATTGCCGTTCTCCGCGTGGACGATAGGGGAATAGGAGGTTCAACGGGGAATGTGAACGATTCCACAAGCGAAGATTTCGCTTTGGACGTTCTTGCCGGAGTGGATTTCCTGAAAAATCGAAAAGAAATAGATTCAAAAAAAATCGGTCTCATCGGTCACAGCGAAGGCGGACTTATCGCGCCCATTGTTGCGTCCCAAACTAAAGATGTCGCCTTTATTGTGATGATGGCAGGGACAGGACTGACTGGTGAAGAGATTATTTATCTTCAGTCCCGCTTGATTGCTCAAGCCAGTGGAGTCAATAATGAGGACATTGAAAAAAACCTTGAAGATCAGCGCAAGGTTTTCGCTGTTGTGAAAAGCGGTGAAACTGTTGATATCATCAAGAATACGCTTCATAAAATGTTTCTTGATGACTTTAATGCAATGTCCGAAGATGAAAGAAAAGCGATGGGAGATCCAGAAGCAGCATTTGAGGTCCAAGCCAGACAAGTCACGTCAAGATGGTTCAGATATTTTATGTCTTATGATCCGACAACTCATCTAAAAATGGTAAAATGTCCGGTTTTGGCTATAAATGGTGAAAAAGATCTTCAGGTCCCGCCTAAAGAGAACTTGGCAGCCATCGAACAGGCGCTCAGAGAGGCGGGAAACATGCATGTGACCATCAAGGAACTTCCTGGTCTTAACCATTTGTTTCAGAAGGCCACAACCGGAAATCCTTCAGAATATGCACAAATCAGTGAGACAATAAATCCTGAAGTCCTTTTCCTCATAAGCAGCTGGATTTTAGAAACCATAAAATAGATGAATAAAATGTTAATAAATTATCTGAAGATTGCCCTAAGAAATATCAAGAAACACAAGATCTATTCTCTGATAAATATTTCAGGATTAGCCATCGGCACGGCCTGCTGCATCCTGATTTTTCTCTATGTTGGCTTTGAACTCAGCTATGACACGTATCACGAAGATGCCGAACGAGTATATCGGGTGGCAATGAAGATAAAACAGGAATCAACAGAGATGGGGTCCGCACGGATATCCACGCCTGTAGTGCCGGCAATAAGAAATGATTTTCCTGAGGTCGAACATGCCTCTCGCTTTCAGACGCAGGAATGGAGGCGGAATCTTGTCGAAAGGGAGGATAATAAATTTTATGAAAGTCGGGTCATGGTTGCAGATAATGAAATTTTTAACGTCTTGACAATACCGTTCTTAAATGGATATCAAGAAACAGCCCTGATTAGACCGAATACTGTCGTTATAGCTCAAAGCATAGCTAGGAAATACTTCGGCCAAATTGATCCACTTGGACAGGTCCTCCATATCTGGGAACGTCCGTTTGAAGTCACAGGAGTTGTTTCCGATGCTCCTGATAACACGCATATAAAATATGGATTCATCATCTCTCTAGCCAGTTTCGAAACAGAATGGAATATGGACAACTGGGGCTGGACTGGATTTTATTCCTATTTGAAACTTAAGCCTGGAATTGATCCCTCTGTTTTCGAGAATAAAATCCGACAAATTGCACGCCAATATATTCCGGAACAATTGGAGGAAGAGAGAGAGGCTTACATGTATTATCTTCAGCCTATCTCCAAAATTCACCTGCATTCGCATTTATATGGAGAAATCGATGTCCCTGGAAATCAAACCTACCTCATGGTGCTCTCCCTTGTGGGATTTTTTATTCTTCTTCTGTCTATCATCAACTTTACGAATCTGTCTACAGCCAAATCGGTTCATCGCTCCAAGGAAGTTGGTATCCGTAAAGTTGTTGGGGCTCAAAGACGTCAGCTTGTCCAACAATTCCTTACAGACAGTTTATTGACGGCATTCCTCTCAACATGCGGAGCTGTGATGATTTGCATTTTGGCTCTTCCGTTTTTTAGCTCACTGACAGGAAGGCAGTTTACGCCTGAATCACTGAATCAGCCTGTCCTGATCCTCCTTCTCCTTGGACTTACGGTTTTTGTCGGGATTTCGGGGGGGAGTTATCCCTCATTTCTCCTTTCATTCCTCAGACCGTCTCAAGTCCTTAAGGGAGCTCAATTCTCGCAGGCAAAAGGCCGGTTATTGAGAAAAATCCTGGTTCTTGGCCAGTTTTCAGTTACGATCATTCTTATGATCGGAACATTTGTCGTGGTCCAGCAGATAAAATATATGAAAAACAGGCCTCTAGGATTCGAAAAAGAACAAAAACTCATTATTCCGGCTCAATTAGGCAGGAATTATGAACTGGTCAAAGAGGAATTCCTCAAGAATCCATCGGTTACAGCAGCAGCGGCATGCTGGAGCGTACCTGGCAGAACGACAAACCGGCTCACGGCAAAGCTTGTGGGGCAGCCAGATGACATGGCACAGAGTATGGATTTTTTATATATCGATGCCGATTTCATTCCAGATTATAAAATGAAAATCGCGGCAGGGCGCTCTTTTGATAAGACCATGACTACTGACATTAAAGATGCCTTCATCATCAACGAGACAGCTTCTTTTGCGTTTGGCTTTATAAATCCCGAAGGAGCTGTTGGCCAACGCATGTATGAAGGAGGATCGGGAAACGTGGGGACAATCATCGGCGTAATTGAAGACTTCCATTTTAAGGGACTTCAATCAGTCGTCGAGCCTCTAGTTTTCCAGTTCAATCCTTCTTACTTCGTGCAAATGAGCCTAACCCTAAAAACAGGGAATATCTCAAACACACTCTCCTTTATCGAAGAGAAATGGAATGAACTTCGATTGGGAAAAGTCTTCAGTTATTTCTTTCTTGATGAGGATTTTAACCGGCAGTATGCAGCGGAGGAATTTGTAAGCAGAGTGGTGACAGTCTTCACATTTTTAGCCTTATTTATATCCTGTCTAGGGCTTATCGGCTTGTCTTCGTTTACGGCCGAACAAAGGACAAAAGAAATCGGAATTAGAAAGATTCTGGGCGCAACAGTTCCGGGTCTTTTCGTATTTTTTACCAAAGAATTTACCCGTTGGGTTTTCTTTGCCAATATTATTGCATGGCCTATCGCTTATATTTTCGCATCCCAATGGCTAAAAAGTTTTGCCTACCGGACAAGTATAGATTTCCGGATATTTGTTCTTTCAGGTTTTCTGGCATTTTTTCTATCGGTTCTGACTGTGAGTTCCCAGTCAATCAGAGTGGCCCTCACCAATCCTGCCGATTCCCTCCGCCACGAATAAAAATCAATTTAAGGGAAGATGGAACGTTACTAGAAGCTGATTCGATATAGAGGTTAACATCCGGATCTCTTTTTTTTCTTTTTTACTGTTTTAATTCCTTGAATCAAGTCGATGTGATCTTTCCCCCGTACTTCATGCCAATATTCATCTTCAGACCAAAGAGGATCGGCCATAGAGGCTTTCCAGGTATTTAAACCTGCTTTCATGGCTTCCAGCCGTTCCAACATCTCTTCTGCTAAATTATTCTGTTCGGAAAGATCATTTTCCAGATTGTATAATGCATAGCCATAAGTATCGACATATATAAGTTTCCACTTCCCATCGCGCATAGCGGAGAACCAGAGTTTGTGCCAATAAAGCTTCTGATGCGGAGAACCGTTTTCATTTCCCGTGATAAAAGGGATAAGATTTGTCCCATCTAAAGGTTTTCCCTTAGAAGGATTACCTCCGGCTGCTGCTACACAAGTGGGGAAGATATCTAAAGCTGATGTCAATCCGTCAAATTGAGATCCTGCCTTTATGTGATTTTTCCAATTCAAAATAAATGGAACACGGATACCCCCTTCAAATTTAATTCCTTTGAAGCCGCTCAACGGGGAATTATCGGAACTGTTTGAAGAGGTTGGCCCTCCATTGTCACTGAGAAACCAGATTATCGTATTATCGCTTAGACCGTTATGTTCAAGACATTTGATGGCTTTTCCCACAGCACGATCCATAGCCCAGACCATGGCCGCATAAATCCTACGTTTTTTATTCTTTATATTTGAGAATTTAGCCAAATCCTCTTCCGTGGCTTCCATAGGAGTATGGGGTGCGGTAAAAGACAGAAAAAGAAAGAATGGTTGCTTTTTGCTTTCTATAAATTCAACAGCTTTATCACCTAAAACATCCGTGAGATAGCCGTCGAATTTGATCTGTTTCCCGTTAAATTCAATGGCATGAGGATCGTTTGGCCTGTCGTTTTTTTCAGGATTATAAAAATAGGATCGTGAACCCCCACGAAGACCATAAAAATAATCAAAACCCCTGCGGTTGGGATAATGTTCCTCACCATTACCTACATGCCATTTGCCAACAATACCAGTTCGATAACCGAGAGACCTAAGGGAATCCCCCAGAGTTTTTTCATCGACATCCATCCCAAAGCCCTTGGGTGGAGTATTGGCTTCGTGTCCAAAACGATGTTGATAGCGCCCGGTGAGCAAGCCTGCGCGGGATGGGCTGCAGACTGAGGCAGTTGGATGTGCATCTGTAAAACTCACTCCGCCCTCAGCAATGCGGTCTATGTTAGGTGTGAGTATATCTTTTGATCCCTGGCAGCTCAGATCATTAAATCCTAAGTCATCCGCTAAAATGATCAGAATGTTTGGTTGTGACGTTGGAGTATTTTTGGCCAGAATATGAGTAGGAAGGGCAGGACCTATCAATGCAGATCCCATCATTCTTAAGAACGCGCGGCGTTTTATCATAATAACTAATGCAAGTAAGTTTTATCATTATCTTTATACAGAGAAGAACCAAATCCAGTCAATAAGAAATCTGAGAAAATGGCATCTGAGAAATCTCTATAAGGAAAAACATACAAAATATTCGGATTGCACCTGAATTGCATAAAAAAGCGGTCCAGAAATCTTTCAGAAACTTCGCCTACAGGACAGATATTGGTGTCGAGGCCTTTGTATATGCTCTGGCTCTCTCTATTTTAGTGGCATTTTTAGCGGTAAGCTTCCAATCAATAAGGGCTGCCTTAGGAAATCCTGTCAATGCTATCCGGCACGAATGAGGTCTGTTGTTTAAAAACTCTTTTCTAAATAGGATCCACTTGATAAAATCATGAATGTACAATTATTATTTTGATTATAAATTATTTAAAGAAAGGAGCACACAATGCATATTAAGGTAAAAAATAATGTGACATGGATTGGGAAAATTGACTGGGAATTAAGAAAATTCCACGGTGATGAATATTCAACAAATAAAGGATCTACGTATAATTCATATCTAATCAAAGAACAAAAAACTGCTTTAGTTGATACTGTATGGAAACCA